>JAQXAR010000006.1 GCA_029252805.1 Rickettsiales bacterium | reverse complement strand
AGACAAAATTGCGATTGCACTCAATCTTGATGTGAAAAGCATTATCATGAAGCGTAACCTTTTGAAGGGCATTTGTGATGAAGCGGCAGAAATTCTTAAAGATAAGATTGTTCCGGGTATACGAATTAGAAGCCTGAGTTTGGTCCGTTTAAGAATTCTATTTCCTCTGGCGTGGAGTCACGTTTCAAGATGTCATTACGATGAGGGAAGCGGCCAAAGCGTGCTACAATATCACGATGAGCAATCGCAAATCTTAGATTACTTTCTATGCCTAATTTTCGATATAGCTCCACAGCAAGCTCCTGCTCCGTCAGCTCTTCACTATGCATGAAAGGCATATACAAAAATACGCGTTGCTCCTGAGTGAGATCAATGTCCGAACCTTTGTTAATCGCTTCTTTTGAAATTTCTATCGCTTGCCCATCCGTCGCAAATGATTTTGGGGTGCTACGAAACATATTGCGAGGAAACTGATCTAACAGGATAATGAGCGCGAGGCAGCCATCTGCTGTTTGTTGCCAATCACTCAACATACCACCAACCGCTTCTTCATAAGCGGAGAAAAAGCGGTCATAAATTTCCTGATCAAATTGCGCGTTTTTCTTAAAGCGCAGAGGAGCCACCCGATCTGAGAACCAGAAATCAAGGATGTTTTTAGGCGTGATAGGCATGAATATAATCTCCGCTTTATTGGCAATATAATACATTCAGCATAGAACTTTATCTACGCGCAAGAGAGCTCTTTTCTGAATCTTTTGACTCATCTTTGGTCTTCTTGCTTTTTACGGCCCAATCTCCTTCTTCTATACGTTCTTTCTTCTTCACGGTTTCTTCCACTGTTTTCTCATCTACTCCAAATAGCTTTCCCACTGTTTTTGTCATTGGGGTGAAAATATTTTCACTTGTCCAGCGATCCCATGACTGAAACTTTTCTGGAGCCATTGCTCTGCCACCAAACAATAGCGTTGCGCTGGTTGCGGCGCCGAATGTCTTGTACAACAACATGTAAGAAACAGGTAATCGGTTACCAGTGATCAATTTTTGCGAGGCAACATTGAGTCCTACAGAAGCTACCGTCCATACTGCCGCCTGCCCAAAATGACTAATCTCATGATGATAGAGTTCATCGGCATATTTCTTAACTTTGGGATCATCTGGAGATAGTCCCTCTTTTAGTGCCCAGTTGAGTGCCGCTTTTTGCGAACTCTTGCGATAGGTTTTACCGAAAATGGATTCCATACCATTATTAACCCATTCCATAAAACCTGGAGCATGACGTTGCACAGCAATTGCTATCGGTACTGCTCCTAAATCACCAATTGCCTCACCAATCACCCAATGTTTTAGAGATCCTCCGAATGTCGCATCGTGATGATGGTGGAAAGCTTGAAATTCTTACCTACGTCAGAAAGACGCAGCTTTGTGCTAACAGGCATCGCAAGCGTTTTGACTGCTGTATCCCTGCTGGCATCTTGTTTTAACACATCATCGAGTTGGCATTCCTCACCATGATGTTCATGCGTATCCACACCAAACTCTGCCGCATGCAAGCTGACGCTTAGCAATGCAGTTATAAAGAATAACGTAAATATTAGACACAATTTGCGCATGAATTCAATGTAACACAATTTACAAATGGCAAAAATGACGTTTTGGTGACAGCTCTCGCTTGCGCAATTGAAATTGCAAAGATGAGTTTTAAGCGACACGGGTTCTATAATTCCCTTCCGCTATTTAAATAATAAAACACACCCGTATCTTCATTAAACCTTAGCTGTAAGGTGCCTTCAAGACTGATGGGTTCATAGCTTAAAGCAATGGGCTCCTCGGTGAAGACTTCCACCATTTGTGTGGGGCCTACATGATAATGGAAGGGACAACTTAAAGGATAAGGGCCAATTAAGAAGTTTTTATGTTTCTCCGATTGTTCCAATGGAAACATATAGCCCATAAGCGTTACGTGCTTGCCGTCTAGAGCTTTCACTGCTTTGCTATATTCTGGTTTGATGAGACAAATATCGTAACCATCATCACCCATGGTGCAGGATTCATGCTCTTTCGTAGTGGCAAATACTTCCCAGGCAATGGCACCGCCTGTTACTTGCAATGGCTCCCAATCTTCCTCCATTAGATATTCAGGCATCGGTTCTTCAGAAAAGCTCTGTGCAGGTGAGTAAGCGATATAAGCCATACTAACTGACAGCAGTACAAGAATACCGAGAAAATATTTAATCATCGACAAATTCAGCCTCTTCCAATCTAAAAGTAATGCCTAACTCTTTATCATTTGGAATAGAAAACACCCCTGTCAGCAATATAGGCCTACGCGTATAAGCGATTCCTGAACCCTCCATTATGACTTCGACCATATTGCCTGAATGGGAAGGTATGTGAAACTGGCAAACATGAGACCGCTTACTCAGCAGAAAATGATTATGTTTTTCTCCCATTCTTATCGGATACATATAGCCATAAATGGCGACGGTTTTTTGCTCCATCCCTTGTAATTTCTTAAGCGTTTCTCCGTAAAGAAAATCACGGCCACTTAGCGCCTGAAAAGCGTCCTGTAAAGAATCCCATGGGAGCGCGTGTTCGTGCGTCACCTCCAACGGCGGATCAATGTAACGTTTATAAAGAAACACGCTGCCAAAGATAAAGGGAAGTATAATGACAAAAGTAAGAAGCTCTTCTTTATATTTGAATTTCTGCCACATTATCATTTAGTGCGAGCGCTGTAATAGGGTGAATATTTCTGTTTTGCTCGCGTGCCAAGCGGGAATAATACAAGCTATGCTTGATGCAATCATTACCCCTAGCCAAAGCCATAACACAGAAGGCAAAAACAGCATTCCCGTTAATCCTATCTCCTGCCCTTTTTCGGTCATGGTTCCTAGGAGTTCGAGGATTAGATGTCCCAAACCCCAACCAATCAAGCTTCCAATCAACGCAATCAAAAGACCTTCTGTCAGCACCAAATGAAACAAGGTTGCGCGCGAGGCGCCCAATGTACGAAAGATTGCCAAATCATGTTGTCGCTCGCGAATGGAATTGAGCAAGGCAATAAACACACTGGCCAAAGAGACTGCTACCAGTAATCCACCAAATAGCAGGAGTGTATCACTGCCAACACCAATTAAATCGAGTAGTCGTGCCATCTCAAAAGCCGGACTTGCTGCTTGCATCGAGGTTTTCTGATTAACATAACGCGGAAAGCTCATCACCGCAGAACGGTTACGATAGGTCACCAGTAACGCAGTTATCTCGCGCTTTTCATCAATTTCCTCTTCATGTTCTTCATGATGATTGTGCTCGTGATGAGCATGTTCGTCATGTGATTCCTCTTCATCCTCACGATGCGGCTTTTCGCTGTGTAGATCCCATACACTCTCTAAAGAAGTAACGATTAGCCTATCCAGCACCGTTCCCGTTTTTTGCAAAATACCCGTGATTTGATAGCGAGATTCGTCATGCGCATGGCCACCATCCATTAATCCGTGATTACCGGTGAAACTATCGCCTAACTTTAAACCCGTCTTTGTCGCAACTTGACTGCCGATGACGGCTTGCATCGCTCCTTTCCATATCTCGCCTTGGGCAAGCTTCGCATTAAAATGCTTTAGGTAAGCAGGTTCGGTTCCTACGATACGATGCCCTCGGTAACTATCGCCTAGTGAGAGCGGAATAGCCTGTTTGATATGCGAGTGCTTCTGAATGGTTCGCGCTTCTTTGAGCGGAATATTACCCGTTGGAATATCGACATGCTGTACGCTTGAAAGAATGAGTTGCAGCGGACTACCTTTTGCGCCTACCACCAAATCAACCCCTGCCGAATCTCGGTAAAGGCGTTGCTCTAACTGATGTCCTAGTAAAATCAATGCGGTCATCAACATCATGCCCAGCGCCATCATGCTAATATGTAAAACAGAATTTAAAGGCTTATCTTTCAGGTAAGCTAAGGCAATCGAATAAGCTCTCATGACACCGCCTCCAATTCGATCACCTGTTCATCAGAAAAATGCGCTTTCACGCGCTTATCATGCGTCACGATAATAAGCGAGGCATCGCACGCCTGAGCTTCTTCTTCCAGTAAATTAAGCACCGCTTGTGAATTGACGTCGTCTAACGCAGAGGTTGGCTCATCGCATAATATCCATTTTGGTTTGCCAATGACGGCCCGTGCAACGGCGAGCCTTTGCGCCTCTCCCATACTTAGAGTCGAAGCTTTTTGGTGTACTTTCGATTCAAGGTTTAATCTTTTAAGGGTTTCTTGGAGTCTGACTTCCTCCACTTCCTTACCCGTAAAATTTAACCCTAATTGCAAATTTTGCATGACGGTGAGTGGTTTAATCAGATGGTGATTTTGGAAGATAATACCCAAATTTTGTCCCCTAAAGTGATCGACCTCTCTTGTCGTTTGATCATGGAGTGATTGATTATCATAGCGCACCTCGCCAGAACTAGGCTTTAAAAGCCCTGCAATCATCGCGAGCAAAGTAGTTTTACCACTACCAGAGGCACCCAAAACTAGCATCTTTCTGCCCGTCTCTAGTGAAAAAGATAAAGACTGAATGATAGGTTTCTGCTCTATTACAAAGCTAATATTTTCAATCTCAAGCACTCAATAATCTCCATTGCATTACACTCACCAATTATGTTAGTTTATAACATATATAATTCTGCAAACAAGGCGCTACTATGCAAGAATGTACGACTCATAATCAATGCACTGCAACCGCTTTACAGAAAGCGGAGTTGCTTTGCGAAGATAAGAACTTACGATTCACTAACATCAGACGTAAGGTGCTGGAGTTAGTCTGGGGAACACATACTCCAATCAAAGCTTATGATATTCTAGAGGCACTTAAAGGAGGGGAATATTCTGCCACTCCTCCCACTGTTTATCGAGCATTAGACTTTCTTCAGGAAAGCCGATTAGTGCATAAACTACACCACCAAAATACCTATATTGGCTGCACTCATCCGTTAGAACAGCATTTATGCCAGCTTCTAGTATGCACAGACTGCGGTTCGGCTGAAGAAAGCTGCGATAACCAAACCGCTTCTGCGATCCATCAATTAACGCAAAAGCATCGCTTTACACCGCAGCAAGGCGCAATTGAACTGACTGGCCTTTGCGTCGATTGCTCAAGCTAAAAGGTAGAGAGTCAGATTAAATGCATAAAGGATCGTTACCGCGATAAGTATCAGGCGGTAATAATCTTTTTGTGGCGCGCAAGGCGGATGCGAACAACTTTCCTGCGTTGAACAATCCATATAACGACTCATCACAGAAGAGATGATACTCAATAGTAATAAGACTCCTGAAGCGACCAACACGTGAGGTTCAATCGCTTCATACCACTCCCATTCTCCGAGCGACCCAGTCGATACCCCCAACACCGCCGCAAGGCTGGTCAAAGCCATCAAAGTAGGAATACCACAGCAAAATAAATGCATTAGACAACCAAGAAGAATAAACGAGAGCGAACTATAGCGTAACAACATGAAACCTAACCTTTGTTATGATGCTTGTTAACGTTATTCGTTGCGCAGTGCAACTAAATGTTATAATATAACATTTCATTCTTGATTTTCTAACAAATCTACAGCGGAACCATTTTAGCTTTCCGCTACCATGATTCAGCTTTCGCTGTGGATACAAAACCTTTGCCAATGAAAAAGCAAAGAATCGCCCTTGGCGTTGTGGCAGTTATCTTTTTTACATTGATTGCCATAGCATTCTACGCTTGGTTTTTCTCTAACCCTATTTATCCGGGGCCAAGAATTATTGAGCGTGCAAAAGAAGCTCAGCAAATTCAGCAATTGACCATTATCGTTTCAATTGCGCTTTCGCTGCTGGTGATGCTTCTGCGTCATTGGCTCGCAAAGCAGATTGCTAAGTTTCCCTATTTGATGGATGTGATTATTGCATTTATTATTTTGGTGGAAGCTTTGAGCCACGGTTTAGGTTTGCCAATCCCACACTCGCATGCGTGGTTGGAGATACTCATCCCCTATTTTTCGGCTACGAGAGGTGGAAGATGGTTTATCCTTCATACTCATGTAGGTAAGTGGGTATTACAAACCGCCAACAGCTGTCACCAAATTCGCTGGAAAAATTGGATGGTAAAATTGGCATATATCGTCAACACGCCATTACGTATTTTCTGGCACTATTGGGCAAAAAACAAACCCCGTTCTGATTAAGTTCAGGCGGGGTTTGTCGCTTAAAAATACATCATGTCTGAGAGAAGTCATCTGGTACATACCAGATACGGAGCAAGCATGGTGGCGGCCCTGCTGGTTATGGCTTGCGACGGATGCTTAGTGGTGGCAACATGCAGCGCCCGGCACTAAAGCGGCTAATGGAAGACATCGAAACTGGCAAAGTCGATATTATCGTCGTCTATAAAGTTGACCGCCTGACACGCTCGCTAACAGATTTCTCTAAGCTAGTGGAACTGATGGATGCCAAAGGTATCTCATTCGTATCCATCACCCAGCAATTTAACACCACTACATCGATGGGGCGGCTGACACTGAATGTACTATTGAGTTTCGCGCAGTTTGAACGCGAAGTTACCGGTGAGCGCATTCGAGACAAAATTGCAATGTCGAAACAAAAAGGTAAATGGATGGGCGGCCTGCCGCCGATGGGCTATGAGGCGGTGAAGCAGAAGCTCGTTATTCATGATGAAGATGTCAAAACCATCCAACATGTTTTTGAGCGTTAGCACTTATATAAATTTATATAAGTCAGTGACTTACAAGAAAAATGGCGGTGCTGTGAGTTCTGCCAGCATAGTTCTTCGAATGAGATTCCCTGATAAGGGCTGAAATACAGGGTAATTCGTCAAAATATCAGGGATATCGTGCCTTTTGACTGAGTCACGAGTTAAGTTTTCTGCCTCTCTCACGCCCATTTCCCTAAAACACATAACAGGGAATTATCAGGAAATATTGTGAAACAATTAGACTACCACTTACGAAAAGTCCGTAGATAATCTCCTATCCAAAATTTTCAGAATGAGATAACCTTTGCACCTAACACCGTACATAGGGGAAATTCATGAGCGAAAGTTTGTTCGATCGTATAGGCGGCGAAGGTGCCGTAAACGCGACTGTCGCAAAACTATATAAAAAAATACTGAATGACGAATTATTGGCACCCTATTTTGACAATATTGATATTGGTCGCCTGCGTCTTAGCCAGTCAGCCTTTGTCACCATGGCATTTGAAGGCCCCAATAACTATACTGGAGAAACGATGCGCCGCGCCCATGCTCGATTTGCAGAAGATGGGCTGTCCGATAAGCATTTCGATGCAGTGGCAACACATCTCAAAACTGCTATGGAAGAGTTATCTGTGCCAGATGAGCTAATCGCGGAGGCTCTGGCGATTGTGGAAACCACAAGAGATGATATTCTAAACCGATGAATTGTTCGTTGTTATCAATCATGCTTCTTAGCTACACAATTGCTATATTGGCAACGGTGGCTTTCTTGATCCTTAACCAAGAGCAGTGGCTCTACCTTTGCGTTGGCACCTTTGCATTGGGAGCGATCGTTAATATTTTACTGCTCCGTCAGCAAAGGCAGAAGAATGAAACACAAGCAATAAAAATGCGCCGGGCCGATCGTCGGAGCCAAGCGTTAGTCCTTGACGCTGAAGAGAGCATGAAACATCAACGCCGACAAAATGAGAAATTGAAAATTGCGTTAGAAAAAGCCGAGGATGCCAATCAAGCTAAAACAGAATTTTTGGCGAATATGAGCCATGAGCTGCGGACACCGATGAACGGTATATTGGGGATGTCCGAACTACTCAAAGACACTACATTGAGTACAGAGCAGCGAGAACTCACTGATACAATTTATCATTCCAGTGACGAATTACTCACACAATTGAATGATATTTTGGACATTTCTAGAGTAGAATCCGGCGATATCGTGATAGAAACAGTTCCTTTCGATATCCGTCTAATGATGCAGGAGGTATTCAAACTTTATGAGGCCGAAGCAAACAATCAGAACCTAATGCTAAAACAAGACATCTCTCACAACGTACCAACGATATTACTGGGAGATTATATCAAACTACAGCAAATTATGCGCAACTTAGTGAGTAATGCTATTAAATTTACCGAGCAAGGGCACATTCAACTGCGAATCACTGCTCAAGCTGGGCAGTGTTTTTTCCTCATTGAAGATACAGGTATTGGGGTTCCCGAAGAAAAGTTAGAAGATATTTTTAATAAATTCACCCAAGCCGATGCCTCTACAACACGAAAATACGGTGGTACTGGGCTAGGATTGGCAATTACCAAACAATTAATCGAATTATTGGGGGGACAGATTACCGTGGAGAGTCAAGTGAACAAAGGTACCACTTTCTCTTTTGCTCTACCTATGCAAAAGGCAGAGGACAGCATGGCCGCGGTCAATCATAAAACAGTTAGCACGAATACCTTTGGCAAAATTGCAGCCCCTCGCAAGAGGCACATCCTGGTGGTAGATGACCACCCCGTAAATCGCATATTCGCGCGCAAACTCCTTGCAAAAATAGGATTTGAAAACGTGGATACCTCCAAAAACGGTGTACAGGCACTCGCAATGATCGAGAAGAAAAAATATGCCCTCGTGTTGATGGATTGCCAGATGGCGGAAATGGATGGATATGAAGCCACCCGCCTCCTACGGGGAAAAGAGAAAGACACTCACCTTCCAGTCATTGCCGTAACAGCAAATGCAATGTTAGGTGATCGCGAAAAATGTCTGAATGCCGGAATGGATGATTACCTTAGCAAACCTTTAAAAAGAGACAATTTGCAAATGATGTTGGAGCGATGGCTAACCAAAACCACAAGTACTGAAGCATGTAACACAACCTCGGAAGATGTTGTCAGCCTAGAAAGTAACGTGATTGATCTACAGCATCTAGCAATGTTTACGGACGGTGATTTAGGAGAGGAACGTGAGCTTTTTGAACTATTTATTGAACAAGCTGTACTCACGATGGAGACACTGTCCGATAGTCTGAACGATAATGAAGAATGGCAAAGAGCAGCGCATAAATTCACAGGATCAGCAGCTAATTTCGGTGCAACCGCATTAGCTGCTTCCTGTAAACAAGCGGAACTCTCTCATAAAAAAGAACGAAGAGAAAAAGAAGTTCTCTTAAACGAGATTCGGGAAAAATTACAGCAGGTAGAGCAGTTTGCGAGTAAACGTTACGCTTGAATAAGCGAGTCGATTAGTCCACCCGCCCTTTTTTCCTGAATTAGTTACCTAGAATCAGCCTTTAGAGTTACCCAGCTTTGTTGATGTAATGGAGGAGTTGCTCTTTGTGGAAAGGTTTACCCACGAACCCAGATGCACCGGAACTTATCGTCTCAACAATATTTTCTATATAGTTATTACTACTAAACATCACGATATTGGCACTGGGATCGTATTCAAGGAGCATACGCAGCAGTGCTTTTCCGTCTTTTCCAGGCAATCCGATATCTACGAAAACAATATCTGGAGTATGTACCACATAATGAGCTAGTGCTTCATATGCATCTTCTGCGGTGATAAGTTCACTATCATCACCCTGAAGGACCTTTCCTACCATGCGTCGCGTAAGTGAGTCATCCTCCACTACTAATACTTTTTTATGAAGACGTTCTTCTTCAAAACGTGAAAACATTGGATGACGACTGAGTATTTTACTTGTCTCTTCTACCATCTCTAAAGTGTCTAATTCGACTTCATCTTTTTCTATAATGCCATCAGTAACGTTTGCTGTAGCTTCACCTACTTTTATCGAAAGCACCTCCGCTTTTGCTTCGCAGCAAAATGCAAATCTTTGGTGATCATCGGCTAAATGATACAAACGGAATGTAGCCTCTTCCTCACAGGGCATATGTAACACGTCCACTAACTCTTTAGCTAGAAGCCTTAATTGCGCTACTGGCATAGCACAGGCAATAATCAGAATATCTCCATCTTGTAAAAGATAGCTTTTACTATTCAGGTTATCTGTAGCCCGTTGAATGGTGTTACGTATTTCTTCCTCTGGATAATAGGGCGGTAATTCTTTCGTACCGGTACTAATATGTATGGCATTCCATTTTACCCAACTCTCTGGGTCTTTCCTTAATACTTCTGCAATTTTTTCTAATGATAGCGCATTATTTTGTTCATAGGTATCCATGGATATCCCCTTTCGATTTGTTGATTACGCAGATTTTTTGTGTGTTGGACACTTCTGTATATGCTGCAGAAGTTTTTCCCGACTGAATGGCTTGCCCACGAAGCCTTTTGCTCCCTGCTCAATGGCACGCATTACATTTTCTCTATCACCGTTTCCGCTAAGCATAATGATATGCGCCTTGGGGTCGATTTCCATCAGCTTTGCACAGATTTCGTGACCACTAATATCCGGCAGGTCAATATCAAGAAAAATGATATCTGGTGCAGCAGAAACATAGGTAGTAAGTGCCGCATAGCCGTTCTCTACCACAGTCGTACTATGATGTTTCTCCAATGCATTACACACCAATTTACGAGAGAATAAGTCATCCTCGACCACCATTACTTCCGTATGGATACGTAGCTTGCGCTTATCACGCATCCTTTGCACTTCTTCAGGAGAAAAACTCAGATCAAGAATTTGTTGACGTTGGTTTTCAACCTCTCGCTGTTTGCGTTGTTGAATATTCGCCTGTTTATCTTGAAGCAGTGTTTCTGCCATAACACTTACTTCTCCCCATTGTAGCCATAATTCGTATAAAGTGATATTTTTTGAGACCAAAGTAACATCTAGTGCCGTCTGTACCGCATGATAAAAAAGCTCCATTTGCTCTATAGTGATCCCGTTTCCTACGATTATGATTCCTTTTTGTTCCAATAGAAAGAGCTGGTAATCATCATTCTGAAAGAGGCGACAGGCCTCAGAAACAACCTCCTGCAACGCAGACCTGGAAATTTCAGGCAAATGCGAAAGTTCCAGCCAGAGGCAACGCTTATTGCCAGGTTTTTCTTTCACTGCTTCCAGTGTCTCGATAAAACGTTTTTCCACTTGAGACTGAATAATAATCATCTTTTTCCTCTTTCTTTCCGTTAGAAGTATTTCGTTTCTAGGTGATACTTCGCAAAAGACGTGCCATATATCATTATATATATTTATCAATAGCTTGATTGGTTTATGTGAATGCTTTCCTCCCATTTAGGGAATTCTATTCTGAGTTTGGGAGTTTTTTCTTCAATCTATGACGAGGGAACAAAAACAACAAACAGCCTCTTTCATAGCTCAAACATAGATAAGCATCTTTAGCGAGTTCCGGAGTGAGTTTTGAGGTAAGTATTAGATACAAAAGATGTTTCCTCTACTGCATATTAGGAGACTACAGCAGATACTTTATATCCAAGACTGCACAAACTCAGACACTAAAGAGAACTCTTTACATAACGCATCATATTGTTGTGATGATTGCTCTATGTCAGCATTCATTTCCAACTGGCAGGCCAGTCGATGAAGGTTGCTCATCCCCATTTGCGAGTTGCTGGACTTGAGTTGGTGAGCGGTACTACGGGATAGCTTTAAATCACCCCCATCAATAGCATTCCCAAGCTGATGAATAAGCTCCTGAGTATGAGAAAGGTATTGCTGTAGCCAATCAGAAAATTCATATCCCATCAATTTCTCTACTTCGGAAAATGCATCCAAATCAATCATAACCGTTTGGTCATTCATCATAATTTTCTTCATAATACTATACAGGCAATTGCCATGCCATGCAGAGAACACAGCGATTCTCTTATTTTTTATCTCAATTTTTCTTATTTCTTCCCGCACCGAGAATAATATTCCCAAAATGGTACCTTTATTGCGAAAAATAAGAGAATTTCTACTTTTTACAGGCACTTCTTAATGGCATAGCGCTTGCGATGTTCTTTTCAGAGGACATTAACAAGAAAGATAAGAAAATGGCTCAAGTGCTTTATGTAGAAGATAATCCGTTGGATAAGAGACTATTTTCCAAAATAGTAAATAGTTGTGACAATATGCAAATGAGCACGGTGAGTTCCCTTGCCGCCGCACAGAAATACATTGATACAACAGAGATCGATGTTCTGTGCCTAGATCTAGGATTGCAAGAATCAGAAGGAATTCAAACCGTTAAAAACTTTAGAGAATTATGCCCAGATATCCCTATTGTCATTCGAAGTACTGAACAGAATATGGAAGTCGTCAAAAATATATTCCATATAGGAATAGAGGGATATTTACCCAAAAACATTACGAGCAAAAAGCTAATTCACCACGTATTACACACCTCTATTCTAAAGCACCGCCATGCCTCTCCGCATTTAATGACTTTGCCCATCATGGAAGCATTGTACCATGATGTCGTTGGAACATTGGCCTCTATCGAGGGATTCTCTCAGACGCCAGAAACCGCTGTTAATACAATAGAAGCTGAATTGTTGAACTATAGTCTGATGGAATTACAGAGTGTAATGCATAATATTTTAGATTATTATCATACGCTGAATGGGCAGTTACGTACAACACGAGATCCCGTTCATATAGAACAATGGTTACAGAGTATATTGGCAATCGTCGAGCCTGTTGCTGCCCAGAAAAATATTAGCTTTATACGGCCTATTTCATACCCCAAAGAGCCATTAGTATTGGATAAAAAGAAGCTAGAGAATGCATTATTCCAATTACTTCATTTTCTGATACTTCAACACCATCAAGCAGAGTTTTCTCTAAATTGCCAACTTGTGGAGACAGAGGATAAGCCGCTATTGTGGTTACAAATTTTCACCCCTTTATTCGAAATTAACAGTCACCTTCTAAGTAAGCCTTTATATCGAAATGGTTTTGGGCCAGGCATTATTGTACCTTCACTCAAGGAGGTTGGCATTGACATTGAGGTTGAAAATATAGGCGAACAAAGTTGCATCAATATCATAATAACAACCTAAGCGGTATCTATCCACAAGCTTTGACCAAAAACTCATTGCATATTTCGTTGCGGGAAGGCTTTGTAAACTTAATAGTTTCTTAGTCATTCGCCAGTATAGTTTGCTGTAGAAAACAGTTTTTAAGGGAAGTCTATGGCACGTCACATTCTGATTGCAGATGATGATATCTTACAGCAACGCATGATACAAAAAGCGCTGGAGCCTCATGCTGGATACACCGCCAGCATCGCACAAAATGGACATGAGGTATTATACTATCTTAAGCAGAAAGACGATATCGATTTAGTATTACTTGATCTTGGGATGCCTGAAATGGGTGGATTTGAGGCGTTGGAAAACTTACGTGAAAATTACCCTGATTTGCCGGTTATTATCGTCACCGGTAGCGATGATTTAAGAGATGCCGTTAATGCGCTGAAATTGGGTGCTAATGACTTTATCACCAAGCCCATCCATCCAGAACGACTGATAACCTCAATCAATAATATGTTTGAAACGCAAACATTGGAAAAAGAAGTTAAGCGTTTACGGAAAAAAGCAGGAGAAGTAGGAGGGTTTCGCGATCTGATTGGCCATGAAACTGGCTTGAAACAAGTAATTGGTATTTCTGAGCGTGCCGCTCCTTCCGATATTCCCATCCTTATTTCCGGAGCAAGCGGTGTCGGTAAGGAGTTATTTGCTTACGCTATTCACCATGCTTCGGATCGCAATAAAGGAGCATTTATTGCGATTAACTGCGGCGCTATTCCCGAAAAACTGGTAGAAAGCACATTATTTGGCCATGAAAAAGGCTCCTTTACCGGAGCTGTTAGCAAGAAATCAGGGAAATTCTTGGAGGCACAAAATGGCACCTTATTTCTAGATGAAATAGGAGAGTTGCCCCTTGATGCGCAAGTAAAAATTTTGCGTGCAGTACAACAACAAGAGATTGAACCTGTTGGCGCGACTAATACGGTGCAAGTTAATGTACGTATCATTTCAGCGACCAATCGCCATCTACCTCGGGAGGTAAAAGAAGGACGTTTTAGAGAGGATCTGTACTTTCGTTTAAATGGTATCCCGATAGAAATCCCTTCATTAAGTCAACGCCGTGAGGACATTCCCGAACTGACTGAACATTTTATACAGCATTATGCAAAACAGAATAACTGTGAGGCTCCAACACTTACAGATGAAGCGATGGAGTATTTGCTGCAATATGAATGGCCCGGCAATGTACGCGAATTAGAGACAGCGATTCATCGAGCTGTTGTACTCGATACTGACGGCACAATCAGCGTACGTGCCTTTACTCACTTTTTATCAAACACCAGTTATTTGGGACATCCAGAGCTTGATATCACCGGCGAGGCAAACGGTTATATCGGCCTACGCAATCAGCAAGGACAGTTCAAAAGCCTAAAAGCAATGGAGTGGGAAGTCATGGAAGAGGTGCTGAATGCATATCAGGGCAATGTTGTGACAGCTTCGAAAGCACTCGGCATTGGCAAATCAACTCTCTATCGTCGTATTGATGAAGAAAAAGGGATAGATACTCCTGTAGAAGAACCTATTGAGGGCACTGGAGCATAGCACGCGCCTACTCTTCTAATGCACACAAGTCTCAATCGCTTGCTTTAAGGCTGTAGTCTGGAATGGCTTGCTTAGGTAGTGATTAACACCAAGCATTTCACAAGCATGCCTATCTTCTCTTCGCTGACTACTGCTTAACATAATAATCGCTGTTTCAGGATCCACTTCTTTAAACCATTTAGCAATATCATAGCCGGAGATACTAGGCAGACCCATATCAAGAATGCTCACATCCGGTTGTTGATCCAAAAATTGCTGAATCGCAGACTCTGCATTAAAAGCGCGTATGAAATGGTATTCTTGACCGAGAGTTTTACGCAGTAGACTATGAATATGAGGTTCATCATCCACTGAAAGAACCGTCGGTTTTTGAGAATTTTTTGAATGTTTGTCTGTGTAATAATTTTCCCTTAAGGGCCCCTCTACCGGCGGCAAAAGAACTTTTGCAGGCAACGGTTCAGTAACCTCTGTTTCCATCATTGGTTCTAAGTAAGGCAACGCTTGTTGAAAGCTTCCAGAATGGATGCCCGTTTTGTCTTTCAAAAAAAAATGACCGGGTTCATCAGAATATTCGTAGAAATCAGAAATTTCCGTAATAGCCGCTTCTACATCTTGAATATTCTCACTACATAACAGAATAATAGTGCGAGTTTCTTCAATAAAGCAATGCGATTGAATATTCACATTTTGTTCTATCGTCGCCAGCATTTGCGGCAGACTAATTTCGCTAATGCTACGATGCCGTTCTCTGGATACACCTAGCGATTCCACACCCACCAAAACCACATGCCACTTAGCATCACGATCATAGGATATATCTGCTAATTTATTTTTGAAAAAGCGATAGTCATTCTCTTTTATGGTATTATGCATTGTTTCTCTCCCGATTAAATATAGAACCATTCACTTGCCAGAATAACGAGCAGCATTGCCAAAAAAGTCCCAGCGGCGCCCTGTATGGGTGCCTTATTGACAAAAGAGATAACCTCAGCTTGCCTGTCTTCATTCACCGATGGTCGACCCAGTGAATGATAGATAATATTGGATTCTTTCATTTTCTGAAGATCATAAATATTGCGCAAATCCAACATGAGCGGCTGGCGCATCGCTATTTCTATTTTATCTAAATCCAACTCGATAAACTCTGACCATTCTGTGGCAATAATCACCATATCAGCGCCTTCCACCGCACTATAGGCACTTTCCGCACAATGGACAGAATCAGGCAATTGGGCTTTTTCTCCGTCCATGGCTTGTGGGTCATACACAATAACATTGACCTTTTCCTGATGAAGTGCTCTTACAAGTTCTGCAGCAGGGCTTTCACGCATATCATCGGTGCCCGCCTTAAATGCCAAGCCAAGCACTGCAATATGTTGCCCCGCAAGACCTCCAGTCAGTTTGCGGATACGACGCATGATTCGCTCGTGACGAGCTTCATTACTGACCAGCACACTCTGCATCACCGTCATCGGGGCACAAAAATGATTACCAATATGAACCAGTGCCTTCGCATCTTTGGGGAAGCAAGCCCCCCCAAACCCTGGCCCAGGATTAAGGAATTGCTGACCGATACGGCTATCTAAACCGATTCCTTGTTTAATATCGTCCATGTTACCACCAAGTTTCTCCGATAAGTCTGCAAGCTCATTCGCAAAACAAATTTTTGTAGCAAGTAGCCCATTGGCAGCATATTTAATTAATTCAGCGCTCACGGTATCGGTTTCTACAAAGGGAACATGATTGCCGATCAAGCTCTCATAGACCCACTTCATGGTTTGCATGGCTTGTTGACTATCACTGCCCACCACAATGCGCTCTGCTCGCATGAAATCCTTGATGGCAGAGCCTTCTCGCAAAAACTCCGGGTTAGAAACAACATCTACGTCTATGTCACCTTTGGCAGCATAGATCTTACGCTCCAGCAAAAGAGCGGTACGTGGTGGAACTGTAGATTTATTCACAATCACAGTATAACCGCTTAGATGTTTAGCAACCTCCTCTGCTGCATTGATAATATAGGATAAATCCGCTCCTCCATCTTTGCGGGGTGGAGTTCCTACACACAAAAATACAACTTCTGCATTGGGTATAGAATTTTTCATATGGGAAGAAAAGCGAAGGGTATCACGCTCAATATTGCGCTTTAGCAGGGCTTCCATACCATCCTCATAAATGGTGGGAACGCCTTGCTGCAATTGTGCAATTTTTTCTTTATCCGTATCGATGCAGGTGACTTGATGTCCAATTTCTGCCAAGCAACAGCCGGTAACCAAGCCAACATAGCCAGTTCCGATAACCGTAATTTTGAGTGAAGCTGAATTCATAACGTGACTCCTTTAGTTGCAGTTACCTCTAAAGAAGCAAATGAGATGCCATATATTAAACCATTGTATTATATATCTTTATTACTATTCACCTCAGAAACCTTTCCCAATATGAATAAAAACCTTCCAGAATTGGGAGTTTTTGCACTGCATTATTCACATAAATTCACAAAGAAAAAAGGAGATAAAATACATATAACTATCTGTTTTTAATGTAGATATTCGTAAAATATTTTCAACATAACTAGACTTAAACACAGTTGGTATAAGAACTGCTTATCTCTATTTAAATCAACGAAAGACACATTATGGAACTGTTCGAAACAACACGCAGCACATCCCGCTCAAAGTTGAAGTTACTCATCGTTGAAGATGATATGACACATTTTATACATCTTTCTTCATTACTGCGTGAACGTGGTCATCACGTAAAGGTAGTCAATAGCGGAGAAGAGGCATTAGCTACCTTACAACAGAATCGTTATCATGCTGTTTTCTTGGATATTATGCTGCCGAAAATGGATGGATTTTCCGTGATAGAAAAACTGCAATCTTTGCCTGCATTAAAGAATATACCCGTCATAGTCACCTCTGCCCATGTCATGCAAAATTTCGCCCATCGTTTTCCCAAAAATAGCGTGACAGCTTTTTTGTCAAAACCCATCGGTCAGTCTCTATTAGACATCACATTACAAGAGCTGGAGAATCATGCCGTTATCTCGTCATAGGCTGCTCGCATTGATTGCGTTGATTGGCTGTCTTAATGGACTCAGCCGTCCGATATTGCTGTCCTTATCAGAACAGAATGCATTTGATGCATTGTTACATGGCTTTAATCTAAACTTATTTGTGGTGATCGCCATCATTGTTGCATTGCGGTTCATAATAGGGGCAACAGGTAACCATTCCCTTACAATGACCGATAAGGCCATCATACTTCTCTGTCTTATGGCATTCTGTGTTCCCAGTGCGATGGTGAGTTGGATCGTTTTAGCTGCCTTTGCACTTTGGTATGGCTGGCACTATCGTCGCCATTCACAAATTTATGCCGGTTTCCTGGTTCTGTTTGCCGTTTCTGCACGTGAACCGGTGGTCATGATATTACTAAAAACCTTTGCCTCTTCAGTCTTGAGTCTGGACGCGTTGTTGGCGCAAACGCTTGCCAATTTGGCTGGGTTTGTTTCCGAGCGCAGTGATAACCTCATCACCACGCAAGCAGGTCGCTCGATTTTGATCCTGGCACCTTGTTCTTCTGTTAGTAATCTTTCCATTATCTGGTTGGGCTGGCTAGTAGCGGCACGAAGCCTGTCTCATCGCTGGCAGCAGCGCGATGCTACCGTGCTGCTGACACTCACGGTAATGGTGTTAGCGCTCAATTGGCTGCGACTGGCGATGCTAACCTTATCACAAGAAGTCTATCACTGGCTTCATGGTGAAGCAGGTAAAGCGGCGTACGAACTGACGCTTATTCTACTCATGTTCATTATTATTCGGAGGATGTATGCAAAAGAGATATTGGATTATTGTAATCCTACTCGCCAGCATCGCGCTGTGGGGTAAGGCGGAACGCTATTACGAACCGCCAGCCGACATGGAACGGCAAGTGCAAAAACGGTTGCTTGCAGCAATGGAGCTGCATGACTTCTCCCTTGCCGCGCAACAGGTTCTTACTTCTGGTGGGGTATTTTCTGCATATCACTTTACTCATCCACGCTGCGGAGAGTCACTGACGATCATTCCCCTGTTCAAGAGTGCGGAAGCGGTGAGTATGGTGCAAAAGAAAAATCACCATAAACCTGTCTTTTTCTATCGAGATTATCAGGGGGGTAGTTTTCCCAGTGGGTATTATCTGTGGCGTGAAGGGATTGCACCCTTATGGCGCATGGCAGGGATAGAGAAAATACCGTTCCCCACCGTACTGGCTCTGCATGATCCATCAAATTGCGTGAGTGAAGCATCTGTGACATTTGAAGGGTTTTGGCGATGAAGCATTTACGAAAAGAAGGCACTGAAATCTGGCTGGCTGTGGACTCGCAGCATTTCGGCGGTATTGAAAGTCATATCTATCAGTTGGCAACAGGATTGCTACAGTTCGGCTATCAGCCACGTGTGGTGTTTTTGCGAGATTACGGCAAACATCCATTACGCGAAGCATTACAGAAGGCCGATATTTCAATCATGACACTCGCACATCCTTGTCGAGGCTGGAAAGAAGCAATCCTACGACATCGCCCGGCCTTAATTCATACGCATGGTTATAAAGCAGGAATTTTAGGTCGAATTGCCGCGCGTTGGTACACAGTGACTTGTATTTCCACCTATCACAGTGGTGATGCAAATAGTTTTCGAGTGCAATGCTATCGTTGGCTGGATGAACAAACAGCGCCACTAGCTCAAGCAATATTGGCAGTGAGTGCGACGGTCGCCGAACGTTTGCAAGATGATACCTGTGTCATTCCCAATTTTGTTCCTGTTCCAAAGATCATCTCCAGAACTGGCAAGAAAATCGCCTTTGTCGGGCGCCTCTCGCATGAAAAGGGGCCGGATCATTTTACTGATTTAGCCAAATCATGCCCAGAACAACAATTTACCATCTATGGTGACGGTCCTATGCGTCAGTTGCTCGAGGTTCCTGACAATTTGAGTTTTGCCGGTCAGGTGGATTCGATGGAACCACATTGGAAGGACATTGATTTGCTTATCATGCCTTCTCGTCGCGAAGGGTTGCCAATGGCAGCATTAGAGGCGATGGCGCATGGTATTCCGGTTGCGGCTTATGCAGTGGGAGGACTTCCCTCTCTTATCCAGACGCAACAGAATGGTTTTTTGATAGAATCCGGCAACCCGAAACAGTTGGCCGAGGCCGTAACGGACTGGTCGTTGATGAGTGAGGCGGCGCGTAGGGTGATGCGTGATAGCGCGCGCAAAACTATTCGGGAACGCTATTCACCGGAGATAATATTACCCATGATTATCAAACATTATGAGGAGGCTTATGCATATCGGCATTATATTAGGTAGCTTTCCGGTATTATCAGAAAGCTTTATCCGCAATGAAACCCGCGCACTGCGCGAGGTTGGCATTCCCACCGATATTGTCGCGATGGTGCCGGAGGATGCATCGACGCTCTCTAAGCGCGATCAGGAACTGGCGCACACAGCCTATTATTTACCGCATCTTCCTGTTCCCTCATGGCGAGAGCTGTTGGGTTTTATCCCGAACATGCTTTCCGCCTTTGCGTTTCTTTTAAAACAACGAAAACTGTCCCTGCTTTCATTACTCTATCAGGGCATCCGGCTTGCTATAAAGGGACGAAAACAGGGATGGACTCAGATACACACCCATTTCGCCTGGGGACATTCGGCCTATGCAATCGTGGCGGCAAAGCTATTAGGCGTGCCCATCACCATGACGTGCCATGGTTCCGACATCTATGCTACGCCAGAAGATTTGGAAGCTAAACTGGATTATTGTGACGGTGTGATCGCGGTATGCGATGCAATGAAAAAAACGCTTTCTGCCCAAACCAATACCCCGATCCATATGATTCCTTGCGGGGTGGATACAGAGTATTTTCAGCCTCCCGCAATCAAAAAATCAAACGGGCGGTTATTGTTTGTTGGGCGACTCATCGACTGTAAGGGAGTCGATGACTTGCTACACGCCATTGCTGATCTATCACCCAAACAGAGGTTGCCGTTGGATATTGTGGGCGATGGGCCATTACGCACCGAATTAGAAGAACTCTGTACCGATTTGCAATTGAATGAAATTGTATCATTTTTAGGCGCCAAACCTTCTGATTGGCTACAACAGCATGCCCCTTATTACCGAGCATTAGTATCTGCATTCCGACGAGGTAGGGATGGTGCACAAGACACAGGCCCAGTCATTATTAAGGAAGCCATGGCGATGGGATTGCCAATCGTTAGTACCGAATTTATGGGCATTCCGAATATGGTAGCGCCCGAAAATGGTATCCTCGTACCGCCCGGAAACCGAAAGGCGCTAGGTCAGGCACTCTTCCAGATTTGGGATAAACCAGAAGCCGAATTATTCAAAATGGGAGAAAACGGACGTGAGCGCTGTTTACAAGAATTCCATATACAGAAGCAAATACATGAACTTAGTATCGTTTTCAGCTTTCTGGCACAGCTTGTGCGTTAATTACTAATAGAAGTTAGGGAATGCGATAATAGATCCGCATCTCCATAAGAAAAAAGAACAACCGCTATAGGGAGGGGGCACGATGCGTAGATTCTATCGCCATATCAACCATGCCGCCTGTTATGCGCTGGTCATTGCATTGGGTAAGGGCATTTCGCTTTTAATGCTACCGGTGATTACCCATGCTCTACCCGTCATGGAATATGGTCGATTAGAGCTGATGGTGGCTATTGCCGATATGGGAGGCATATTATTGGGATTTAGTCTGGTGGATGCGCTATTTCGTTTTGCCGGAAGCGCTGATTCTGAGAAGGAATCACAAGCAAAAGCGGCTTCCATTTTTGGATTATGTCTGTGTTTGGCAATCTCCGGTCTCCTTATTGGGCAGCTTACTGTACCGTTATTGCTGTCTTTATTGCCAGAATCAATCATAGAAATAGAGTTACGAATTCTGCTAGTTACCCTCTCGCTTACCGCTACCATTCAAGTGCCTCTGGCGTGGCTACGAATGCAGAATCACATCACTCGATATTGTTTGTTATTTGGAGGAAAAGCACTTCTGCAAGCCGGATTAATCTGGGCGGCCCTACACAAAGGCTACGGCGTGATGGGAATTTTAATGGCAGGGTTGGCGGCGGATTTGCTGCTATGCGTCATCCTGTGTCTATTGCAATATCGTGATACGTCTATCCGCCTATATTGGCCAGAATTAAAGCAAATTTTACCCTATAACTTACCCTTGATATTAGGCGCTCTCGCTTGCTGCCTATTGGGAAGTTTTGATCGCTTTCTACTCGCACCTGCCGTGGGTCAGGAAGCGCTCGCGCATTATGCACTAGCCGGAAAATTTGCACTGATGGTCGCACTGATGGCTGAACCTTTCAATATGTGGTGGTTCCCGCGTCGATTCAAAATGTTGAAAGAAACAGACGGTGCTTTGCGTAGTGCACGCAGCGTCATGCTGGGGGTGGGATATATTACCGCTGCGGCAATGATCGTATCACTCACCGCACCTTGGTTGATTATCTGGCTAACCCCTGCATCTTATCACGACGCCGGTGACTGGGTGCCTCTGTTATGCGGTATCGCGGCGCTGCATGCTATTACCAATCTTATGAATATCGGTGTTTATGCCGGGAAAACAGGGTGGATGCCTAGCGCCATTAACATCGCCAGTGCCGTGATAGCACTCGCTGGCTACCTGTTACTTATACCTTCTTATGGTGTTTCAGGCGCAGTGGGTGCGACCTATCTCGCTTTCGCAATACGCTTCATATTGTTTCTCTCTCTCAGTCAACGCCGCATTCCTATTCCCTATCTTCGAGGCATTGCATCACTGTGTGGGAACCCCTTAATGTTCAGGAGGTACTGTCATGACCTCTCCTAATACGGTAATCTCTGGGGGTAGTTCGACGATTCTCTCTGGATTAATGTGGCTCTGGTGCCTAGCCTCATTGGGAGTGCTTTATGCCACGGGTGAACCTCTCTATCTGATGGTATTACTCCTTTTACCGCTAAGTATGATTATGGGGCTACAACTGCCCTTCCTCCTTGCGATGGGATTCGTGCTATTCTCTTTCTTCCGGCTGCATGAGGCTTTTCCACTCCTGATGCCATTTCATATCCCGAAATTACTCTCACTGGGAGCCATTTCCAGCTTTGGACTATTACTGCTACAAAAGCGCATCAAGCTGTTCTGGACTCCGGAACTGACCTGCTTTTCCTTATTTTTCCTCTATTGCACAATGGGGACCCTTTTAGCCGAAAACCGTGGGCTCGCCTTTGCCTATTGGAGCGGTATCTATGTAAAAATCGCCATCATGGTTCTGATTATCACCTACCTGACACAAACACCGCGCCAATTGCGCTGGGTTAGCCGGTTGATTGTATTGGCAGGTATAGCAGTGGCATTAGTGACTATCGCAAATAAGCTACAGGGAATTGGATTGGTCGAAGGTACACGAGTGACGATCAGCCGTGAATTGGGCAGCATTCTGGGCGACCCAAATGACCTCGCACTTACCTTATTATTTCCTTTCAGTTTTGCTATCACACTGGCGATGCGCTGGGGAGTACGCTGGGTCGATCGCTTTGTTGGGCTCTTTGGCACTGGCATTATTTTACTCGCTATCCTCTATACGCAAAGTCGAGGTGGACTGCTGGGAGTGGCGACCGTGATGTTTGTCCTAGCATGGTTCCGAGTCAGGTCTAAAACACTACTCATAACCGGAGGAATCATCGCCTTATTAGCATTATTTACCATGGCTGGAATTACAGATCGTATCTCCGGTGGCGCCCAAGAAGCGGGCTTAGATGAGTCAGCCAATATTCGTCTATATGCCTGGTTCGCTGCCTTCAAAATGGCACTCTATAATCCGTTAACCGGCGTTGGTTTGGATAATTTTTATGCTAATTTCTTTTTCTATTCCGATTTTTGGGACAATAAAAACCATGCCGTACACTCCACTTGGTTTGGCGTAATGGCCGAAACCGGATTTATAGGGTTTGGTCTTTTTGTTGCGATGATTTGGCAATTATTGCGTGCCGCACGCAAATTGCACATGGATACTCTCCATGCTAAAGGAGAAGATGCTCAGGCGCTCAGCCTTTCCATCACATCGGAAGCGTTATTGGCCGGTATTTTATCCTTCATCGTCTCTGGCACTTTTCTAACGCAAGGCTTCACCTGGCCCGTTTATATTTTACTCGCACTGACGGTTGCTGCCGTACGAATTCATCAACACACGCTGAAACAGTCTGTGGTAAATGCACACCCTCTTTCAGAAAGGCAACCCATTACCCCTACTTTCACACCATTAACCCAATAGGAGGAATTTATGACGAACATACCCAAAAACTTCATTACCCCTGCATCGATTGCTACAATAATGATACTGCATACCACAACTACCTATGCGCAAGATGTTGATGTGGAGTTGCAGCTATTAGTCGATGTTTCCGGTAGCGTAAGCAGTAGTGAATATAACTTGATGATGGGCGGTTATGCGGATGCCTTTCGCAATCAATCTGTTATGGATATTATTCTGGATAATTCTGGCGACACTTATGGCAATATTGCCGTGCAGACGGTGATGTGGTCTGGACAAAACCAACAGAAGTCAATGACCGACTGGACATTGCTGGATAGTGTCGACAGCATTTTCAGCTATGCATCAACATTGGAAAATATGAACCGCGCTTATAGCAATGCAACCTATGTTGCCGAAGGCATTGATTTCGGCAGCAACCTGTTTGCGACAAACGGTTTTAACGGCACACGCAATGTGATTGATATTTCCGGTGATGGTTATGGATATGATTATCTTTACGGAGATTATTCATTTTTCAGTGGATTGGATACTGCCACACAGCGTGATGTCGCGCTGGCAGGGGGCATTACCACCATCAACGGTATTACGTTGGAAGGAACCTATGGTCTATCTGGAGGCCAGACTTTAACAGAATGGTACTCCACCAACGTTACCGGAGGAGAAAATGCCTTTGTCATTGCCGCAGATGGATTTGAAGATTTTGAGAATGCGTTGGTCACTAAATTGAGCGCCGAAATTGAGGGCGGATATATTCCGATAGAAGCGACTCCATCCAACCCGATTGATACTGCCCCTGTGCCCATAGCGGGTGGCGGATTAGCGGGACTGATTATGTTGTTGTTTGTCTGGTTGAATCAGCAAAAATCACTCTACTGGAGAAGATTATGTTAAAGACTCTTCTGCCTCACTCTTTGCACAGCAGTCACATGCTCGCAAGATTGTTTGAACGTTGCCACGGGCGACGTAACAGTGTTTCGAGAATTGTTTGATAACTTCCTGCTAAATAATTCTATCTCATTATGGCTCGCCAATGACAATCCTCTCTACGAATAAAACAAATTAACCAAGCACAATCATGTACTTCAGAAGCTCTGCAGATTTTTCTCCTACCCGAGCAGATAACTTCAGACAGCAATCCACACTGCGCCGACTCCCATTCTGGGAAAAGGCCTTCCCATTTTGCTTATATCCCTTCTTAATAATCATATTTTATTAAGCAATAACAATATATTAACTATGGCACGAGCATTGCTCCTACTTTATTAGAACCATTCACAAAAAAAGGAGTTAGTTATGTGCGGAATCGTCGGAGTTGCCAATGGTACAGATGTTCAACCACATCTCATCACCATGCTCAAACGGCTAGAATATCGGGGTTATGATTCTTCTGGTATTGCAGTCGTTGACACAGATTTAAAAGTTGCAAAGCAAAAAGGTAAAATCGCCGCATTGGAAGAAATGCTGGCTGATACACTACTTCCGGGTCATGTCGGTATTGGGCATACGCGCTGGGCAACTCATGGTGAGCCTAATGAAGCCAATGCCCAACCGCACCATCACCTAGGAGTGGCGATCGCCCATAATGGAATTATTGAGAATTATCAGTTTCTCAAGGAAAGATTATCGGCCAAGGGGCATCAATTTCAATCGGAGGCCGATAGTGAAGTTATTCCCCATTTGATTTCGGATGCTTGCAATGCAGGTGATACTCCAAAAGAAGCAATTGCACGGGTGGTCAAGCAACTAAGAGGCAGCTTTGCACTGGCCATCGTTTTTGAAACATTGCCCGATACGATGTTTGCCACCAGTCATCATAGCCCACTGGTCATCGGGCGCAGCGATGTGGGCGCCTATCTTAGCTCTGATCAGGCAGCCATGGCAAATTATGCCGGCGATATCTATCACTTAGAGCAGAATGAGATTGCCGTATTACGTGCCGGAGAGGTCGAGCTTTACGATCGAAATCTTACCGAAAAAACAATCCCGTGGGGTAAAGCAGGACACTGCGTTCAAGATATTCTACGCAGTGGTTACTCTACCTATACGCAAAAGGAGATTTTCCAACAGCCAGATGTGATTCGAGAAACGCTCGAAACACCATTGGATACCTCACTACTAGCACAAGCTTCCCAATTACATATCGTGGCTTGCGGATCATCTTACTATGCAGCCTCACTCGCCAAATACGCATTTGAGCAAATGCTTCATCTACCGGTCAGTTTGCATATTGCCTCTGAATTTCGTTATTACCCGCCCTCTTTTATACCGGAGAGTGTAGCAATTTGTGTCTCTCAATCCGGAGAGACGGCCGATACGATTTCAGCCTTACATTATTTGCAATCGCAAAAAATACCAACCATTGGTCTAACCAATACTGCGCATTCTCAGATTGCCCGTAAGGCTGATGAAGTCTGGTTCACCCATGTGGGTAAAGAAGTCGGTGTGGCTGCCACGAAAAGCTTTACGGGCCAAGTGGTAACGCTGCTAAAGGCCGCAGTCATTCAAGCTGAAATCGTTGGACACGATACTCGTGAGGAACGTCGCCTTTTAAAGCAGCTACCGGAATTGATTCAGCAAACTTTATTGCTAGAACCTCTTATTAAGCGCTATGTATCTGGAATATATGAGAAAAACAATATACTTTTTCTTGGACGAGGAAATGGCTATGCCGCCGCGCTAGAAGCAGCATTAAAAGTTAAAGAACTCAGTTATCTCCAAGCCGAAGCATATGCTGCTGGCGAGTTAAAGCATGGCCCGATCGCTCTGATCGAATCAGGAACTCCCGTATGGATTTGTGCACCCTACGCCTCCGCACAATATGAGAAAATTCTTTCAAATGCAGAGGAAGTATCTGCCCGCGGTGCCGAATTGGTCATTGTCAGTAATGTATCTGCCCCACAGCAAATGGATAAAGCAACATGGATTACGGTACCCGATGCATCGGAGTCGATCACGGCTTTGCTGTTTGTCGTTCTGGGTCAGTTACTCGCTGTGCATATGGCCATCGAAAAAGGATTGGATGTGGATTCCCCACGCAATCTCGCAAAATCGGTAACGGTGGAGTAGAATCATGAGTATTTATTTATTAAAACAATGGGTTCGCACAGGGAATGATCCAATCGCAGCCCTGATATATCGCCTCGCTCGCAGTGGCATACCTTCGATCAGACCCCTGCAAATTATGCTCTATCACCTGCATGTAGGAACACGCACCCTATGGACAGAATTGGTCCGCATTTTCTACTACACGCCTTTGTTTCAGGCACGGTTGGCAAGGCCTTGTCAACAGCTCTACCTTTATAGCGGCTTACCTTTTATCATGGGGTCATTACAAATTAAGCTCGGAAACGGATGCCGCATCTCCGGCAGAAGTACACTTTCTGGAAGGCCAGCCAGCAAGAACCCAATTCTGGTCGTTGGTGATAATTGCGATATTGGTTGGCAAACCACGATTGCCGTCGGTACCAAAGTAGAATTGCAAGATCATGTGCGCCTCAGTGGCAATGTATTTCTGGCCGGTTACCCCGGACATCCACTGGATGATGAAGATCGTGCTGCTGGTCTGCCCTGCACAGAAGAACAAATCGGCGATATCGTGCTGGAAGAAGGTGTCTGGCTCGCAACGGGGGTAACGGTTCTGGCCGGTGTTCGTATTGGCAAAGGCAGTATTATCGGTGCTGGAAGCGTCGTGACAAAAGATATTCCAGCTGGCGTGGTTGCTGCCGGTGTTCCCGCTCGTATCGTTAAGGAGGTCGAAAATGACTGATATTATCGTATTTGGCGAAGATTACGGCGTGCATCCCAGCTCGACACAGCATCTGATGAACCGGTTAGCCGAAAACCATCGCATCATCTGGTTGAACTCTATCGGATTACGTGCCCCGCATCTGAAATTATCGGATATTATAAGAATAGCCCGCAAAGCCATGACAATGCTGACGGCGCGCCTTAAGTCTTCTCCCCCATCCACATCTGGCGATGTCACGCCATTCCCGGTACTGCAACCTTTCGCTCTACCTTTCCCGAATTCACAGTCAGTACGCACCATTAATCGATTCCTGCTAACACGTCAGTTACGTAAACTAATCGGTTATTACGCTCTACAGCAACCTGTCTTATGGACCTCTTTGCCTTCGGCCGTCGATGCCATTTGCCCAGAAATGATACGTACCCTCTATTATTGCGGCGATGATTTCTCTGCCCTCGAGGGGGTCGACCATCAGGCCATCGCAGTCATGGAGCAAGAATTAATTCAACAGGCTGATCTCGTTATTTCAGCAAGCGAGTCACTGCATTCTCGGATGCCGCACGAGAAACGACTTTATCTGCCGCATGGGGTTGATATTGAGTTATTTATCCGTCCCTCACCTTGTCCTCTAGAGTTACAGAAAACGCGTAAACGTGCCTGTTTCTACGGTTCTATCGCCTCATGGGTACGCCTAGATTGGATTGCTTTCGCCGCACAACAACTACCCGAATGGGATTTTATCCTTATTGGTAACATTAAGGCCGATGTTCAGGTGCTCAAAAAACAGGATAACATCATTTTCACCGGACCCAAGCCACATGATGAATTGGTGGCCTATGCCAGTCATTGCGACATATTATTGATGCCTTTTGCAGATAATGAGCAGATTCGCCACTGCAACCCACTCAAACTTTACGAATATCTGGCACTCGGCAAACCGATTGTGACAACGCAATTTCCTGCCATCGAGCCCTATCAATCCTTGCTGCATATCGCAGACTCGCCGGAAGGTTTCGTTACCTGTCTGCAGGAAGCTCTGAAGGAAGGCGATGCAGGTCAGCACCAAAGACAGCAGGCAGTACAATGGGAAGACTGGAATCAACGTGCAGAAAAACTGGAGAAATGGTTATGAAAACTCAACAAATTACCTTTGTCGCACTTCTCTTCTTTTTAGGAGGCTGTTCGCCGCAAACCCTTCATGATCTTATTCCACAGCATCAATTAACCCTGTTGCAGGTTGAGTCCTACGTGAAACCGGAAGGTGGCTTCCTATTGAAGCCTGATCTTGCAATTCCCACCGCACCAGCACCTGCTATGAAGGCACCAGTCAATGTATGGTCACCGCCATTACCGACACAATCTAACATCCCAAAAGAATCGAGAGCAATTTCCGTCTCATCCATGTTGCAGCAAACATTAAAATACGCTGATAGTCAGGAAGGAAGTACACCATGACACATCATACCATCATTGTAGAACGTGTTATCTACCGCATTTTGGAAGTCGCTTGGCGGTGCCGGAAACTGATTATCCGGCCCATGCTGATTATGCCAATACTAGCTCTGATTGTAGGGCTTATATTACCCAAAACCTACGAAATGCAAACAACTATCCTATTTCAGGAGCCTTCTCGCATTAACCCATTCATGGATGATATTTCTATCAGCACCGGATTAAAGGAACGAATGGAATCACTCAACGCTCTGCTGCATAGCCGCCATATGCTTGTGAATGTGCTGACCGATTTAGGTATTATTACTGAAGATGCTGATCCACAAGATATTGCCAGAGAAGTGGAGCGTGTTTCCTCCACATTGAAAGCAACGTTAGATGGAGATGATTTGGTGACAATCAGCGTGCGCCACACGGATCCAGAAACGATGAATATTACATTAGATGCCGTTGCTCGCCGTTTTATCGAAAAAGTGCTGACTCCGGCCTGGACATCACTCAGCAACTCCGAAAAATTCCTGAAGGAAGAAATGAAAAAAAGTCAAAAAACCCTAACAGAAGCAGAAAATGCACTTGCAGAGTTTAAATCTGAACATTCACAGGAATTACCCGTGCTGCATGCCTCTAATGTGGGAAGATTGGCAAAAATTCAAACCGATCTAGCTGAAAAACGCAGCTTGCTATCAGGAGCGGAAGGTGCGGCAGAGTCACTGGAAGGAAGGTTAGTACAGACGAACCCGATCATTGGAAAACTGGAAGAACAGATCATCCATTATAGCAGTGAACTGGCCCTATTGCGCGCACGCTATACCCGCGCGCATAGCAAGGTAAAAGCAGTGCAACGCACCTTAAAACGCTTGCAGGAAGAACGTAATCGTATGCTGGAAATGGATGTGACACAATTGGATCAAGCAGTACAAGTCGCTAGCACCAACCATGTCTGGAATATCACGGTTGATAACGATAAATCTCAACCGTTACTCGTATCGCAAATGGAGCAAATGGATCTGGCTCACACTCGCATTACCAGCCTGCGTGAAGAAATCATCGTGCTGGAGCAGGCAGAAAAAGAATTACAGGAGAAAGTCCATAATTTTGGAGGAGTAGAACGCCAACTATTGGGGCTGGAACGCAAAGCCTCCGTGCATCGTGAATTGCACACGAACATGATGCGCCGCAGCGAAATGGCTCGTGTCACGGGAGATTTGAGCAAATTCGAGGTACCCACACGGGTCAAAATTATCGACCGACCATTCCAGCCACCCAAGCGTATTACGCCCCCATTATTCGTATTTGCCATCATTGGCACATTAGGTGGATTAATGATGGGGTGTGCACTGGCTGCCATGGTAAATGCCGCCGATACAACGATTCGCTATCCCTATCAGTTAGCAGAATTGGCAGGGGCACCAGTATTAATGAATTTGGCTCCTCAGCCAGCCATCCATCTATTTGATTTGGAAAAGACTGCAGCCACTCCGGGGCGTTTCAAAAGATGTTTCATCTCCTTAAGAAGTCAGTCCGGAAATGTAAGAGACTGGATAAAGAGTGCAACTCGTATTCCAACTCACAAGCTAAACCATTACGTGAAAGGAACATTCTCATGGATCAGAACTCACCGTTACCGCTAACCGTACAAATTGTTCAACATCTGCGTCTCGGCGGCATCGAAATGCTAGCGTTAGAGCTCTTACGCAGTCAGAATGGCACACATCTCATGCATCTGGTCAGTCTGGAAGGAAGTGCCGAAGAAGCATTTCAGCATTGGCCACAATTACGCGAATATGCAGATCAGCTCACCTTTCTGGAGAAACCACCAGGAATACACCTACTGACCACTCTCAAGCTGGCCCGGTTCCTAGGTCGACGGAAAGTAAGTAACGTGCATACGCATCATATAGGCCCTCTGCTCTATGGCGGTTTTGCTGCTCGGCTAGCGGGTATTAAAACGCTGATCCACACCGAGCATGATAGTTGGCACTTGCACCATGCACCCACGCGCCGTCTTCAGAAGCTACTGTTACGATTGCTACGTCCGAAGGTCGTAGCCGATAGTAAGCATGTGGCGGATGAACTGCACGTATTTTATCCCTTCCTCAACAGCCAAATCATTATGAATGGTATTGATACGGCACGTTTTATTCCCGGTGATAAACAGAAGGCACGCAAGATGTTTCGCTTGCCTAGAAAAGCGACGTTAATTGGCTGTGCCGCTCGGTTAGAGCCAGTCAAAAATCACGTACTTCTGCTACAAGCACTGCGCCAACTTCCTAAAGAATGCCACCTTGCCCTCGCAGGAAGTGGTAGTATAGAAGAATCACTCAAGCATCAAGCCACGGTGCTAGATGTTGCCGACCAAGTGCATTTCCTTGGGCATGTCAGTGATATGGTTTCTTTCTATCAAGCATTGGACCTGTTTTGCCTTCCTTCGCTACAGGAAGGGCTACCGCTATCGCTGCTGGAAGCACAGGCTACGGGAGTTCCGGTGATTGCCAGTAACGTGGGAAGTTGTCGAGAAGCTATTGCCCCCGAAGCTGGCACACTATTCACTTCGAATGATTTACCTGGACTACTGGATGCCTTTAAGCGGCGCTTAAACCATACCTCATCAACATCAACGCGACCGTTCATTCTGAATCATTTCAGTCTGGAACGAATGGTTTCCCATTACCAATCACTTTGTGCGCCAAAGGCAAAAGAAGTCGTATCATGATGATGAGTATTATATGTGGGGTAATTGCAGTGATTTCTGCTGTGTTGATTGTCTATCACCACCTTATCTGGCCCATACTGATAGTGCTGCTTGCCCGCAAAAAAGCGGATACCCCTTCCCCAAATTCTGTGTTGGAGATATCAAATCTACCGGAGATATGCATCATCATTCCAATCTATAATGAAGCAGAGTTTATCGCTGAAAAACTCTGGAATTGCGCGATGCTGGACTATCCTGCGCAGAAGCTGCGTATCCAGCTGATTTGTGATGGTTGTAGCGATGGCACAACGACTATCGCACGTGATATTCTGAAAAATCCACTCTTTGACCGATTACCCATCTTTCTGGAAATTCATAAGAAGAATAGAGGTAAACAGCGAGTGGTTGAAGAGGCTATAAAGGGCACAACAGAGTCGATCATTGTATTATCTGATTGTTCCGCTTTGCTCTCTATTGATAGTCTGAAGCGCATTGCCACTCAGTTCCAAGATGAGCGTGTTGGGGTCGTTTGCGCTACCTATCGTCTCTTGCAGCCTGGTTCACTCGGAGAAAAGGCTTACTGGCGCTATCAAAAACACATTAAACGTGCCGAAAGCAAATTGGAAAACGTGCTCGGTGCACATGGGGCCTGTTATGCATTTCGCCGCAAGCTCTATACTCCCCTACCCCCACAAACGATCAATGATGATTTCGTTTTACCGATGCAGATTGTAAAGCAGGGCTATCGCGCGATCTACGACGAAGAGGTTGTCGCCGTGGAAATGGAGCAAGCACCGGAGTCTTTCGATTTTCACCGCCGTATTCGTCTGAGCGCCGGTAACATCCAGCAATGTAGTTTGCTGGTAGACCTGCTTCACCCTCGCTACGGTATGACGGCTCTGTCTTTCTTTTCAGGTAAGTTTCTGCGAGCGATCATGCCTTATTTGATGATTTTCGCATTTATAGGCAGCGGTATTGCTGCATTAAACACTTCCTGGAGCTTACTACTCTTTATACCACAGGTGCTGCTTTATGCCCTGACAGCACTCAGTACCATGCTGAACACCACACAGGGAAAACTGGCAAGCCTGCGCTATCTGGTGCTTGGCCACCTCGCCGGGCTGATCGGCACCTGGCGCTATTTCTTTACCCCGCAACAACTTCACTGGCAGGAGACTTCAACATGAACCATTCACATTACGCTTACCTTGCTTTTTCCACTCTTTGTATGAAACGTGTAATGGATATCGTTTGCTCTCTGCTAGGGAGTATATTGCTGCTTCCTTTAGTGCCTATCATTGCTTTGATGGTTAAATTGGACTCACCCGGCCCCGTCTTTTTCCGTCAATTACGCATTGGCGAGCGTTGCCATGATCATACAAAGTTATTCATGGTAATTAAGTTTCGCACGATGGTTGTCGATGCAGAGAGAGAAGGAGCTCGCTGGGCTTCCCAAAATGATCCTCGTATTACCAAAGTGGGAAATTTTCTGCGTAAAACACGGCTTGATGAAGTGCCACAACTGCTCAATGTACTCAAAGGCGAGATGTCTTTGGTTGGTCCTCGTCCAGAGCGTCCAGGCTTCTATCAGAAGCTAGAAAAAGCCATCCCACTTTATGCTGATCGCACCTATGGAATAAAGCCCGGAGTTACAGGATATGCGCAGGTTTTACAAGGGTATGACGAGACAATTGAGGATGTCCGAAACAAGGTTGGATACGACCACGCCTATGCTCTAATGCTACACAGTACATGGGCTGCATTTTGCGCCGATATCACGATTTTATGGATGACAATTAGCGTCGTGGTGCATGGTCGCGGCCAATAATACCAAAACTGGCATGGCCGTTGCTCCTATAGGGATGAGATTAATATTTATTAACAAAAGGAGCTTCACTATGCCACATTGCTTTATTCAACACGACCAGCAAACAATCTTAACGCTTTCTGGAAGTCTAGACTCGGAGGAAGCCTTAACTCTTAAATCTGTCATTGATCAATTTATCGAAACAGAATCCAAAGATTTGACAGTGGATATGGCACAAATCAGCTTTCTCGACTCCTCTGGCATTGGCCTGCTCGTTTATGCCTTTAAGCGTCTGCGCAGTGAAAACCGCCAGATGGCACTGCGTGATGTACAGGGGCAGCCAGAAGATTTGATGAAAATGCTGCGTATCGATAAAGCGATCTCCATGGAAAGTACAAAAGGGGAAGCCGCATGAGAATGTTTTTCTTTATTCCATTATTGAGTTTGCTGGCGGCCTGTCAGGAGTTCCCACCACACGGTACTGGCGGATTTGCGGAGCATCAACGCTATACGCATACAAATGCCTATCCGAGCAGCTTTCACCATTATTCCAGCAACTCTCGTCAACAACGTTGGCAGCGCGATAATCTACAATCCATCAACTGCATTGACCATCGTTTGGCAGAGTTGCGTCAGCAGGGAATCAATGAGCATTATCCCGCCCAACTTTGGTTAATTGAACAACAACGCAACCGCACGCTGCGTCTATTCGCTGGGGGTTTAGGTTGGGACGGCGAACGTGAAGTGCAAAAGCTCTATCGTATGATGGAAAAACTGCAAGCCCGCCTCATCAAACAAGAAAAAATTGAACTAGACCTTAACCAGCATCAGGAGAAAATCCAATGCAATATTTAGGCCTCATCATTCTCTCTCTTTTATTGGCAACAGCGCCAGCACATTCTGCATCGGCTGTAGGCACAGATGGTGATGCCTTAACAGTCAGTGCCGAACATACGCAGCAGAAATCTGCCGAAACCGATCCAATTATCATACCAGAGAATGTTGATGTAGAACCAAAAGAAATCATAGAAGCAGCAATATTACAGGATCCTCCGGAACCAGAAAAAGCGATGATTCCTGAACTTATCATTCAGGCCGGCGATATTCTCTATATTGCACTACCGGGGGAAGAAGGTTTCAATGCTGAATTTCAGGTCAACCGCGCTGGGCATATCCTGCTACCGGAGATCGGCGAGATATCATTGGAAGGGCAAACCATGGCCGATGCAACGGTATCTTTACGCGAAAAATTAGGTGAAATGTTCCGTGATCTAGAACAACTTACCCTCCAATTGAAAAAACGCGGCCTAATCGTTACGGTATTAGGTTATGTGAAAAAACCAGGTACCGTCACTCTTCCACTCGAAGCTAACCTGCAAACGGCTATTGCCAAGGCAGGTGGGCTTAAGCCCGGCGCACAGCTTGATCGTGTGCAACTGCAGCGCGATGGAAAAACCATCAAAATTAATTACAAAGCCTATCTTGATTCAGGTGATAGCAGTCTGTTGGAAACATTAGTCTCACGCGATGTGATTTTTGTGCCCGTTTCTCCGTTATTGGGTAATGTACAGATTGAATTTGACGCTCGCACTCTGATGGAACAGGGAGATGCCTCAGAAGAAACCGAAGCCATTCAAATTATGGGTGAAGTCCACAACCCGGGCACCTTTGCCTATAAAGAAGACGCGAGTGCGTTTGATATGCTGATGCGTGCCGGTGGTGTTACCCGCTATGCTGGCGCCGAGCAGATTCGGATCATTCATCAAGGTGTGCCACATCCTTTCAACCTGAAACGATTCATGGACACGGCAGATCGTAAATTTATGCCCGATATTGCACCGGGAGACATCATCTTTGTACCCCAAAAGGAAAAAGGCATCAAAACAGGCAATCGCACTGTCTATGTGATGGGCGAGGTACATAAACCTGGTGCATTTGAAATTCAGGGCGATATCGGGTTTTTCCATATCCTTTCCAATGCGGGTGGGCCTACTCGCTTTGCCGATACGCGGAAATTGCAAATCATCAGACCTGCTGGCGTGGTAGAAAGCTTTGACCTATTCGCTTTCACACAAGACCCTAAAAGTATCACAGTGCCTACTGTCACTGCTGGCGACGCTATTTTGATTCCCCATAAGACTCGCTCGAATGAGAATAGTTGGCTCAATACACCCCCGCAGAAAGCGGTACAAATTTTGGGTGCTGTTAACAAGCCTGGACGCTATGAATGGTCCAATGAAATGACCTTGTTCGATTTGATCGGCCATGCTGGCGGTCCTAAGTTACAGGCCGATATGGCACATTTGGAAATTGTGATTCCACAAGATGATGGCTCATCAAAGTCTCAACGTTTCGATGTGGAAAGTGCTATCAAGAATGGTTATCAAGCCGAGCAGTTGCCACAGATTGTAGGCGGGACAGTGGTCATGGTACCAGAGCTTCCAAATGATCCATCTGATAATAAATCACAGTGGATTCGTCAGGCACCAGAATCATCGATTTATATCTTTGGTCAGGTTAACTCTCCAGGACGCTATGCTTTCAACCCTGATTTCAGCTTTTTGGATATTATTTCTGCCGCTAACGGCCCCACTGCGGGTGCAGATATGCGTAACATCAGAGTGAACCAACGCAAACGCGACGGCAAAAACAAGATTCGCCATGTGAATTTAACGCTTTATTTTGAGAAAGGCGATGAAAGCCTGCTACCCGATTTACATACTGAAGATGTTATCTACGTGCCGGAACGTAATCCCAATTGGTTGGACCTATCTAAAGAAGATAGCATCCGCGTGATGGGTGAAATCCGCAAGCCTGGGCGCTACCGCTTTGAAGATGGCATGACCATTTTGGACTTACTTGCCGAAGCAGGAGGCCCCACCGGAGCGGCCTATCAAGAGAAAATAATCGTGGTAAATTTCTCCGACTCGAAAGATCAGGCGCGTATGTTCGATTTAGTTTCTTTTGCCAAAAGCGGCGACTTCAGCGCGCTACCGCTCGTGAAAGCAGGTGACACTGTTTATGTACCCAATATCGCGCAAAGCGAGTGGAAACAATTTATGGGCGGAGTGGGTGACATTGTGCAACTACTCTCCATCCCCGCATTACTGGGAGGATTATAAAATGATAGAACTTACCCCAACTTTGGAGCAGGCTCACTCATCTGATGATATCGCCGTACCGGTGCATTATGTAGGGACTGATCCCCTCTTTAATGCCAGTATTGCTCGTGGAGTACGCAGCTTATGCATTAGCGCCAGCGCAGCCGGTGAAGGAGTTTCTACTGTTGCTTATTCTATGGCTAAGCGCAGTGCAGCAGCCGGAAAACGAACTCTGCTGGTAGATGCGAATCTACGTCACCCTTGTGTTGGAGAGCGGTTGGGTGTGATAGAAACCCCGTGGAATGGAGAATTATCCACACTCGATGATGCCATCCACCATTTTGAAAAGATTAACCTATCTATTTTGAATGGCTTGAATCACCCCATTGCTCCGGTGCATTTACGCGACCCCAACGGCATCAAAGCATGGGTTCAACAATTACTCGAGCAATTTGAGATCGTTATCTTCGATTGTGAGCCGCTGGGCGTGCCTGGCTATCAAGGCATTCCAGCCGATGCATTAGCTGCTGGCTGTGATGGCTGCGCGCTCGTGGTGCAAGCGGCACACACGCCACAGGAGCAACTGATACAAGCTATGGCACATCTCAATAGCGCGCAGGCGGCTTTACTCGGCTGTGTACTCAATCGCCAATATTACCCTGGCCTTTCGGTGGAAATCGAACAAGCCACAAACTCTTCTCGAAACCCCGCATTTATGGAGGCATTATGGACACGACTTATCACCAAGCTGCAACATATCGAGGCAATGTTATAATGACAGCGCTGAATATATATATTTCAAATCTCATTAAGCAGGGAATGTACCTCGTACAACTGGTCTTATGGGGCAGTTTAGCTGTCAGCGCAGTCTTATATGTTGTCTCCATTTTTGGCGATTTATTCTGGATATCAGACATGTTGCATAATTTTGCACTCCATTTGCTGTTGTTTTTTGTTGGATTTTTTCTCTTCAGCCTATTGACGGCTCAGCGCAAGCTTGCCTCAATGGCATTGATATTTGTGATCTTGCAGAGTTACCATATTCACCGACAATTGCCGCAATTATTGCCTTTTGATATAGAGGCAGCTTGCACCCAATGCAGCGGCGAAGAAATCAGCCTGTTTCAGTATAACTTGCTCTTTAGCAATCCCAGAGTGCCGCAGTTAGTCAACTGGCTGCTTGAAGATCTAGAGCATGACATATTGGTATTCCAAGAAGCCACAAGTACGCATCAGGAAGCACTTGCACCGCTTAGTTTCGCCTACCCGTTCGTTTACCATCACAAGGATATCAGCTTGTTCAGTCGTTTGCCGCTGGAAAAAGCAGGACATGCAAAAAAAGGGGCTTTTATTGAACTCGTGGGTCAAACCTCTCAGGGACAAATGCCATTCCACCTATTTGCAGTTCATAACGAAGCCCCTAGAAATGAGCAAGCATGGCAGAACCGAAATCAGTTATTGATAGGTGCCGCAAAAAAGATAGCCAATGCACCCATGCAACATAAAATATTGGTTGGCGATATGAATGTGACCATTTATTCACGCTGGTTTAATAAATTATTGGCAATTTCCGGGTTAGAAAATAACGGAACCGAGCAACTGCTAAATCCTAGTTGGTCGCCCCTTACCAAGCGCTCATTCTGGGCAGGCTTACGGATTGATCATCTGCTTACCACCCCCTCTATCAATGTGTTGGCACAAACGATCGGTCCAGATTATGGCTCAGACCACTTGCCTATTATCACACGCTTACAATTCTCTGACGAGACGGTTAAGGGCGAATAATCAGAGCAGTGACATCATCATATAGCAAGTCGCCAAAGTGATGAAGATAGCCATCCCACAGCCTATCCATGCACAATGATGCCGATTGCTCTTTCAACCATGTACCGAACTGTTCTTGCGCCTGCAAGTCACGACTTCCTTCTACCAACCCATCACTATAGAGCAGGAGAGCTTCGTCTTTATGCAAGGTAAGAAGATGCGGTTCATAGGCTGTTCCAGCCAACAGCCCTGGCATCGTTCCTTCTATAGGCAAAGGTTTTGCACCTGTTTTATCAAGCAATAAGGGAGGTGGATGCCCCGCACTACAAATCGAAAGCCTGCCTTGCTGTATAGAGATGATCTGACACGTGATGAAATTACCAACCAGATGGGAATCAGCATCAATCATGTCGCTCAACTGTGCCATCAATATTTCTGGTGACTCATTGGAGTTGAAATGCTTGAGCAATCCGTATAAATAACCGCCATAAAGGTGAGCAAAATATTTTGCCTTGCTACCGTGCCCTGTCACATCGGCAATAATAATCACCTCATCTTGTGGGCGGGTAAAATGCAGCACCATGTCTCCTCCGCCAGCACTGGCCTCTTTAAAGAGTAATTCAGTACTGTAAGCACCTACCTCCACAGGGCAACGAGGTATCATACGATCGGTGGCTTCAGCGTCCAATTTCTCACCAATGGAATGGGTTAGCTGCTGATTACGTTGCAAAATACGCCGTACCGTATTGAGTAATTTATCTTGCTTCACAGGTTTGGGAAGATAGTCATCCACCCCAAGATCATAGGCCTGCTGTTCAATCGCATTTTTTTCATTCGCGGTCAGGAACACAAATGGAATCCCGCGCAAATTAACATCCTGCTCCATTTGCTTGCGCAAAGTGATACCATCAATATCAGGTAATCCGATATCGCATAGCATCAAATCAATTTTTTGTGCCCGCAAGATATCTTTAGCCTGTTGGCCGGTATAGGCCAGTATCACTTCATATTCTGCACCAAGCATTTTACGAATTAACAACGCCATGGGAGAGGTATCTTCTACCACTAAAATAGTAGCAATAGCGGAAATTTCCGAGACGGGTAGCAGGACTGTGAATGACAAACAATTCTGCTTCTCTTCATGCTCATAGCGCACCGCTGGAAAATGCTGTCGCATTAGATACAAGCCCATTCCGCCCATATCTAGTGTTTCAACGTTCAACATATCGGGTAATTGCTGTAACCTCTCGTGAAAATCAGCAAAATACTCCCCATCATCCGCTACGGTAATAGTGATAGAGTTTGCTTTTAGATCTCGCTTTGCGGCAATGCTAATTTTATCGGCCATCGGTGAGGCATGCTCTGCCAAATTTGTCAGCCACTCTGAAACGACGAGCTGAATTGCTTCAATCTGCTTTTCAGCCAAATGATCACTTAATTCTACAGATAATATTTCGCGCAAAGAACGAATTGCCGAAAGGTCTGGAGCACATTGATGTGTAAAAATAGATATTACAGAAGATGATGGGGGCATTTTTTTTCAATCATAGGAGCTATGGTGTTATAGCTACCAGTCTATGAAAAAAATTCTACTGATTTCCTATTATTTTCCACCACAAACAAGCGTCGGAGGTTTTCGTCTCAAACGCTTCGCGCAACATATGAGTCAATGCGGATTGGCTAGCACCTTATTAACTGTCAGAAATCCGGATAAGAAGTTCCATCCTTTTATTGGAGAAATGCCCGCAGAAGGTCACTATCAGAACATACCCGTTCACCGGGTAAAGGAGTGGCCTGTGCGCTGGCTTTGGCAATGGCCGGCGCGGCTAATAAAGGCTGCCGCGAAGCTACTTTCCATAAAGATCGAAGAACATGCGCTGGCATCACGTTTCTGGCATATTGATATGGAATGGGGATGGATTCAGCCCGCTTATCACAAAGCATTGAAACTGGTAGAGACCGAGCAACCAAACGCGATTGTCGTCAGTTGTCCTCCTTTTAGCTCCGCGCATATCGGCGTTAAACTTAAACGACGCACAAACTTGCCGCTCATTCTGGATTTCCGAGATGGTTGGGTGGCTTCTTCTCCCTATTTGCACGAGGTGGCACGCAAAGATGCAACCATTGAACGGCGGTTATTGGAAGAAGCAAACCATCTCATCGTTACCTCCGAGAGTGATTTAAAAGCGTATCGGTCAGTATTGGGCGAAGACAAAGTCTCATTGATCTATAATGGTTATGATGCACCTTTTGCCCTTTCTGCGGATGAAGGAAGCCTACAGGAAAAAGAAGAAGACAGCCAGTTGCAGTTACTTTATCTCGGTGCATGGGGGGTCTTCGGGCGCTCACCTGAAGGGTTGTTACAAGCGCTAAAGGCGGCTAATATTCCTTGGAAACTGATCTCAATCGGCAGCACCAATGAGATCGTTACACGTTATGCTGAGCAGCTGAATGTTGCAAATTCCGTTCAGTTGGTCGACAATCTTCCAAAGGAGGACCTGCCTCCATGGATTGCCAAATCGGATGCGTTATTTGTGATAAAAGGGGCACCGCAGCAAGGGGGAAGAGACACGCATGTTGCAGCAAAAATCTATGATTATCTGGCAACAGGAAAACCTATCTTAAGTCAATTACCCGAAGGCGATAGTAAGGACATGCTCGAACGTTATTGCAATCAGCACTTCGTCGCCCCAGCAGAGGATACACAAGCACTGATCAAGCAATTAAAAACACTCTATACAGCAAAAATGAGCGGGAACTTGCAACGCAAACCCAATGATTCATTCTTGACGACATTTAGCGGAGAACAGCTCACGCAACAATTTACAGATACGATCCTTAAAACACTCACATCCTGACTATCAATAGCTCGTCATTTAAATAAAAGGATCATCAATCTTAATCCAAATCTCCATAACTTCCATTATAGAAAGTTAGGAAGACCCAATTTCATAACCTTGATTATGGAAAATTTGAGAATAAGAGAAATTAGAACACTAATTGTTGAAAACGCTCTTTTAGAAGGCTGAATTCATAATCTTGTAGAATTGAATCTTTAACATCATCAGCAAGTTTTTGTAAATCTTCATCATCCAAAGCAACAATATAGCCCTTTGCCGTAAACTTAACGGATAACGAATGTAATACTCTAACTGCTTATTTCTCGATAACTTACAATGCTTTATATACATCAATAACTCCTAACAATTTAAATGTTAGGTGTCAGCCCCTAAATTTATATATTTTATTTTCACAGTAAAAATATACCCGCTTTTATACCCGTACATAGCTTGGATGTTAGTGGATTATTGAAGGGTCTCAACCTCAGAAGTGTCACATCGCTTTTCCGCCCCTTCAAAAGGCTCAACCTTCAAACGACGATCAGGTCCAACATACGTTTTGTCTATTACAAAAGGCCTAGAGCTTTCAGTTATACGTTCAATCCTGAGAGCTAGGTCTTGAGCTGTAAAAGGCTTAACTAAATACTCGTTTACTCCGGCGTCTCGCGAACGAATAACTCGGCTATGATGACTCGAACCAGCGGTGACGATTATAGGTACAAAGATATCGGGAGACTCGCCGCTTGTTCGGATTTTTCTGGTAAGCGCGAGCCCTTGATCAGGACTCTCCAGCCAATCGGTAATAACTAAGTCATGGTTTATTACTTTGAAGCGTTGGAATCCTTCCTCATATGAATAGGCCGCATGGATTTTATGACTCCGAACGCCTAGCATGGTAAGCATCATCTTAACCAGTTCAAACATTTCGGGAGTTGATTCGACGACCAACACTTGGATGTAATCAAAATCGTAAGCCATTCGCAAACTTTCTCTTATATTATATTATGCTGGCTCTTGTACTTTTGACACACCGTATTCAACTCAACCACTAAAGCATTACAGGTCTCATTCTGATCATCTTTAATGTTCATTTTTATAAGAACTTGGGTTGCCTGTTCGTATGAATTAACAATTTGCAGAATTGTATCGTCAATATCATTGAGAGAGTCAAGTAAATCGACAAGAATATCCGTGATGGCAGTGATGGATTTGAATTGAAAAAAAGCCCCTTGCGCTCTTAGTTGAACTAGACAGTCTAGCATTTTGCTTCGATCAATTTGATCTTTCTTGGAAAGAGAGCCTCTGATTTCCACAAGGTACTTTGCCGCAATGGGAGTAAAATCCACTTCAAACTCTTCAATGCCTTTTTCTGCTCTTGCAATATTTACTTTTCTAATACCACCATCACCTAATTTTTCTTTTAGCTTATTCTTAGGTTGAATGAATCTAGCCATTGTTAGGCCTCTCTTATATTTTCCAACTTTATTTTCTACACGGCTATATTAGCAATTATAGTATAATCCTCATTATCCTTGAGATCATATATTGATTTTTAAATAATGTGATGTGGCGCAAACTATTTTCCACAATATATTAGATAAGGCTACGAACCCACTCTCTGCGTTCAAAAAGTCGTTTAGAAGTGATGCTTTTCGCCGCTAGCAGCCACAAAACTCACCATGATAATAGAGTGATCTTCAGAAATAGAATGAATCTCCTCACCATAGAACCGTATGTCGCGGCGATGATAAGCAGCTTGATGCTTCGTACTATTCCACATCCTGAAATGTCAGCACCTGAGGCTAAGGACTATGAGCGAGGCGTTAGGTTCTCTTACCTCTATAAACCGCTAAAACATGTGAATTTTCGTAGGCTAATATGGTTTCTATTCACCTGGAATTTTGCGGTGAATTTGGCCGCGCCATTCTTCACGGTATATATGCTAAAGACGCTGCAATATGATATGGTGTTTGTGCTTATTTCCCCAAGGCAAGCATCTGTTCACGACCTTGAAATCGATAACGGTAGCGCCACAATTTACTACCTTTGGGGCTAACCTCTAAGATTAGGCCGTCACCATCCGTCATTTTATAAGCTTTTGCTTCCGCTTTCGCGTTACGTATCGTCACATCCGTCAGCTTGCCCATGAATTACCTCGCTTGGGTACTTTCCATTATCTACCCGCAAATCTACCCGCATTTTTATCGGATTGCAATAGATGCAACAGGAAGCTATCGGAGCAAGGGAGGCCAAAACCCTATAATATATAAGGTTTTTTGGTGTTTATTGGATGTTACCGGAAGGGGGAGTGGCGGTGCTGCAAGTTCTTGCAGCAAAGTTCTCTGAATGAGATTCCCTGATAACAGCCTAAATACAGGGTAATTTCCAATTTTTGCAGGGAATTGGGCATTTGCGGGCGATATCGAGGCTCCAACACGTATGATTACTCTCATTTTTTCAGTAAATTCCCTAAAATTCATAACAGGGAATTATCAGGAAAATCTGCACTTAAGCCAGTTCATACCGACCATTCCTTTTTGCTCCCACGAAGCGTACCAATTTAAGCTTCCGTAGCTTCGCAATATCGCGTTTAGCAGTCTCCTTACTAACCGACCATCTAGTTTGTATGAATCCCGAATGAGGATTCGAACTAACACGTAATTCATTCAAGAACCATAGCTGGCGAATGGTAATATCTGAAAGATTTCGTGAATCAACAACATGGTTTATAGGGTCATATATGACCCTATAAACTTCAAATGGGTCAAAATTTCGAGATGATTGTTCATCAAAACGAGTGTCAGTTTTTGTACTTACATTTTGCTGCTCCTCGCTACCAAGACTTGCAAACTTATCGATAGCATTTCGCACTTCTGCGTAATGGTGCATGAGCAGCAATAAGTGCTTTGTATTGGGTATGTTGCGTGCCTGAAACCACTTCTCAATCGTGCGCATCTCTATGCCCGTTTTACGACTAATGCGTTTCACTGCGGAACTCTCATCAGGATGAATACTGCGCAATGCATTGGCGATCAAAGTTGCAATATTTCGCTCGGTAATTTCAGCATGCAATAGTTGGGTATTTTTCGTTAGCGACATGATTGCCCTCTCTTTGTTACAGTAAATGAGGGGCAGTGATGCCTGGGTTTAGATTGATAGCGAGTATTGATTAATGAAAATAAAGGAGAGTTCGTGAGCGAGATTTTTGATGCAAAAAATGAGGTGGTAAAACCTGACCCAACCAAGGCTTCCATTTACGTGCGTATGTCGACCGATCATCAAAAATACTCCACCGAAAACCAAGAAGATGCCATTCGAGAATACGCGGATAAGAAGAATCTCGAAATTATCAAGGTTTATGCTGATCACGGGAAAAGCGGTCTAAAGATTGAAGGACGCGATGCCCTCAAGTGCCTTATTGATGATGTAGAAAATAAACGCGCAGCTTATGGAGCAATTCTAGTATTGGATGTCACACGTTGGGGGCGATTCCAAGATGCAGATGAAAGCGCTTATTACGAATATATCTGCCGTCGTGCGGGAATCGACGTTAAATATGTTGCCGAGCAATTTGAAAATGATGGAAGCCCAGTTGCGACCATTGTTAAGGGCGTAAAGCGGGCGATGGCTGGCGAATATAGTCGTGAGTTATCAGGTAAAGTTTTTGCCGGCCAATGTCGCTTGATTGAGAAAGGCTATCGCCAAGGCGGCCCTGCTGGTTATGGCTTGCGGCGGATGCTAATTGATGAAGATGGATTGACCAAAGGAATCCTAAAATCTGGCCAGCATAAAAGCTTTCAAACGGATCGTGTTATTCTCGTGCCAGGGCCCGATGAAGAAATTGAGAATGTCCGCTGGATGTATAGTGCCTTTATTGATGAAGGAATGAAAGAAAGCCAGATTGCGACTGAATTAAACCGACGTGCTATCAAAACAGATTTCGGGCGTGAATGGACACGTGGCACCGTGCACCAGATTCTTACGAACGAGAAATATATCGGTAATAATGTCTTCAACCGTACCTCCAATAAACTCAAAAAACGCCATGTCGAGAATGATCCCGAAATGTGGGTGAGGGCTGAAGGAGTATTTGAAGCGATCGTCAACACAAGTGACTTCTATACGGTTCAAGGAATCCTAAGAGAGCGCAATCGTCGATACAGTAATGAAGAAATGCTTGAGAAGCTCCAACGCTTGCAGGAACGTAATGGCTGGCTATCTGGCGTCGTGATTGATGAGCAGGAGGATATGCCTTCAAGTGGTTCCTATCAAAGCCGATTTGGCAGTTTGATTCGAGCCTATAAGTTGATTGGCTACACACCAGATCACGACTATCGCTATATTGAGATAAACCGCTATTTACGAAAACTACATGCAGAGCTCTTTGAGAACACGATTAGCAAAATCGAGGCGTTAGGTGCAACCGTGAAACGGCAAGTCGGTTCTGACCTCCTACTGCTCAACGATGAAATTAGCGTTTCGATGATTATTTGCCGCTGTTTGCAGACTAACGCCGGTTCCTATCGCTGGAAGATGCGGTTAGATTCTGGATTAGAGCCCGATATCACCATTGCCATTCGTATGGATGCACAGAATCAGCAACCTCTCGATTACTACCTGCTGCCAGCCATTGATATTGAGAACCCTAAATTGCGCTTAAGCGAACATAATGGCCTCGCACTCGATGCTTACCGTTTCGATGATTTGGAAGCATTCTTTGTCATGACTGAGCGTGAAGCGATTAAGGAGCCAGCATGAGCAACCAGATCGAAATGATCACGATTGATGATATCAATATCCTCAATCCGCGCGTGCGAAACCAGCGCGTCTTTCAAACGATTACAGAGAACATCATAAAAGTTGGTCTCAAGCGGCCCATCACGGTGACTAAGTCAAAGACGGGAGAGAAATCTTACGACCTTGTTTGCGGTCAGGGACGCATTGAGGCATTTCAATCTCACGATCAAACTCATATTCCAGCTATTATTATTGAAGCATCTGAGAATGACGCACTGATTATGAGTCTGGTTGAGAACCTTGCTAGACGACAGCATCGCTCGTTGGATTTGCTGCAGGGAATTGAGGCGTTACAGCAGAAGGGTTATAGCGCGGCTGAAATTGCAATAAAAACCGGTTTGAGTGATTCCTATATTTATGCAGTGCTCGACTTACTAAAACGCGGTGAGCAGCGTTTGTTAATTGCGGTAGAAGCAGGACATATCCCGCTGACGGTAGCGATGTCTATTGCGACTTCATCAGGGAGTGGACAGGCAGCATTACAAGATGCTTATGAAAAGAAACTATTACGCGGCAAAAAACTCCTACTTGCTAAGAACCTCATTGAAAAACGTCAGCGCTTGGGCAAAGGCATGGGCTCATCCTCTGAAAAGCGTAACAACCAGTCAGGCGCAGGTTCAGGCAAAGTAACATCGCAAGATGTGATGGATGTTTATCAACGCGAAGTGGATCGAAAAACACTGCTTACGCGCAAAGCCACTCTCGTTAGCCACCGGCTACTTTTTATCACCCAGTCGTTACGGCGTATTTACGCCGAAGAACATTTTGCGACATTATTGAAAGCAGAGGGGATCGAGACACTCCCCAAACCTATCGCCGAATTACTCGGAGAAAACGTGTGAGTAAGCGACAAAAGAAGCTTAACCTCTCCGGTCGCAAAATTGCTGTGAGCTTTGAGAACACAATGGTTGAGTTGCCATTGGATTCAATCGTTCCAACAAAGGTCATCACCAATGCCGTTTATGCCAGCTCCAAATACAAACAGATTGTGTCATCTATCAAGGAGATTGGAGTGATCGAGCCGCTGGTCGTCACAGAAGATAA
>JAQXAR010000005.1 GCA_029252805.1 Rickettsiales bacterium | reverse complement strand
AAGAGCATTTTAATCTGTTCTTGAAAGAATGTGAGTGGAGGTTTAATATGGGCACACCAAGTGACTTACTGGCAGACCTGAAAAAGTTGCTCAAAGAATATTATTAGGTGTCAGCCCCATCTCTTTTTCTTTAACATAAGGCGCTAACAGCGGCCCGCAGCCCCCTAGGCCACCATCCGTGCCTTGATAAACACAATCATGGCCAAGGGCTGCTATAAATTTGAGGGCATTAAATTTCTGTTCTTGATTAGCATTTCTGCCATCTAATGCTAATGCTTCCACAATCTCTTTTTTATCATCGGTCTTCCGTAGCGGAGTCAATAACGTATAGATATGTTCAAGATCATGGTAATATCGGTGGGGTTGTTCGTAGGAGCTAATGAGGGTGTTGAGCTGTGCGGACACATCCTGAGCGCCATCGCCCTGCAATAGCGCAATTGAATCAGCAAGACCTTGCTGGAATTTTTCTCTCAATTCTTTTTGTCGCGTGCTCATAGTTACATCCTCAGTAACCCTAGCACCAAAATATTACTGAACTGTTAAGGTTATGAAATCAAAACAACTTCCGCGCGACTGTGAGCCCTTCTGCGGTCGGAATTAATATCGACTCATACCGGCTCTCATCGGCCAATCTCTGATTAAATTCACGCATAGCAACCCACGCTTTTTGGCTGGTTCCTTCTGGTTTTATCGGTGCAATGACATGGCCAAATAACAAGCTATTATCCCCCACAATAAGCCCGCCTTTACGCACGTGCTTTTCCGCCCAATCGAGATATCCGGTATAGCCGCCCTTATCCGCATCAATGAACACCATATCGAAGGGCGCCTCCGTTTCTAATTGCTGCAACACCGCATTCGCATCGCCTAAATGCGGTTGGATATTTAGGCCGGAACGTTCCACCGTCTCGCACAGCAGATCATAATGCGCTTTATCTTTGTTGATGGCATGAACCACGCCACCTTGCGGGAGCGCCCGCGCCATCCAAACGGCGGAATATCCGGCGAGCGAGCCAATCTCGACAATGCTCGCAACCCCGGCGAGTTTAATCAGAAATTGCAGTAACTTGCCTTCTTCGGCTCCCACCTGAATCCCGACTAAATGGTCATCATGTGCGGATAAACGTGCCTTAGCCTCTTGCAAAACTTCATCCTCCGGCGCGAAGGTGGAACGAATATAATCTAGAATTTTATCATCATGTCTCATTTACCTACTCTATTGGGATGACAAAAGCTGCGCAATGGGTTAAATCATGGCCATGTTTTTAGATGATGATAAACTCCATGAGGAGTGCGGTGTATTTGGCATTAGCGGTGTAACAGATGAGGCAGCGGCACACACCGCCCTTGGGTTGCACGCATTACAGCATCGCGGACAGGAAGCCGCTGGCGTTGTCAGCTTTGACGGAAACCAGTTTTTCACCCATCGCGCACTCGGTCTTGTTGGCGATAACTTCAACAAACAAAGCACCATCGAACGCCTCAAAGGCCATATGGCGATCGGCCATAACCGTTACTCAACAAGCGGCGAACCACATCTTCGCAACGTGCAACCGCTCTTCGCTGAATTTTCATTTGGCGGCTTAGCGCTCGCGCATAACGGTAATCTCACCAACGCTTACACCTTGCGCGAAGAACTCATCAAGGGCGGCGCAATTTTCCAATCTACGTCCGATACGGAAGTCATGATCCACCTGATCGCACGCAGCAAAAAAGCCTCTGTCGCAGATCGTATCATTGACGGTTTAAAACAAATTCAAGGCGCATATTCGCTCGTTGCACTGTCACATGACGGCATGGTTGGCGTGCGCGACCCGCATGGCGTTCGCCCGCTCGTACTGGGAACACTCGGCAATGCTTACGTGCTCGCAAGTGAAAGCTGCGCATTGGATATTATCGGCGCGACTTTGGTGCGCGATATTGAGGCCGGTGAAATGGTCGTGATTAAAGAGGGCGAAATCACAAGCTACCGCCCTTTTGATACAACGCCTGAAGCACGCACGAAAAGCCGCTTCTGCGTATTTGAGTATATTTATTTCGCCCGCCCTGACTCTTACGTCGATAATAATAACGTCTATACCGCGCGTAAAGCCATCGGCACTGAACTCGCAAGAGAAGCCTTGGTGGAAGCGGACCTCGTGGCTCCTGTACCAGATTCTGGCCTACCTGCTGCCATCGGTTATGCGGAAGCCGCAGGCTTGCCTTTCGAACTTGGTATCATCCGTAATCACTATGTGGGCCGCACCTTTATTGAACCGACCGACCAAGTGCGTCACCTTGGCGTCAAGCTAAAGCACAATGCTAACCGCGTGATATTAGAAGGCAAACGGGTGATACTCGTCGATGATTCTATCGTGCGCGGAACCACCAGCCAAAAGATCGTCAATATGGTGCGCGAAGCTGGGGCAAAAGAAGTGCATATGCGCATCGCCAGCCCACCAACCACCCATAGCTGCTTCTATGGTGTCGATACTCCAAGCCGCGATAAACTGCTCGCGGCCAATAAATCTATCGAAGAAATGGCCGAACATATCGGTGTTGATTCGCTCGCCTTTATTAGTATTGACGGCGTTTATCGCGCACTCGGAAAAGCCGAAGGCCGCAACAATGAATCGCCTGAATATTGCGATGCCTGTTTCACCGGCGAATATGCGATCCCACTGACGGACCAAGAAGCTGGGAAGAGTGGTAAAACTCAAGCTGATTTATTCAAAACTGCTTAAAGGCTAGCCATGCGATTTCTACTCATCATCCTTATCCTATCCCTCACCGCTTGCGGCCATAAGACCGATCTAGCATTGCCTGAAACGCAACAAACGGCGACTCGCTAATGGATCATTTCACTTATAAAAATGGCCAACTCCATGCGGAGAATGTAGCGCTGCACGAAATTGCAGCGCAAGTTGGCACGCCGTTTTATTGCTATTCTAGCGCGACCTTCATCCGCCATTTTAACGTGTTTAACGATGTGCTCGGCGATTATGATCATAAGGTTTGTTTCGCTGTCAAAGCCAATAGCAATCTCGCCATTCTGAAAACGCTTGCCGCACAAGGTTGCGGCGCCGATACAGTTTCTGCTGGTGAAATTCGTGCCGCACGCAAAGCGGGTATCCCTGCCTGCGATATCGTATTTTCTGGCGTCGGCAAAACCAAAGACGAAATGGCTTATGCGTTAAAAGAAGGCATCTTCCAATTTAACGCCGAGTCTCAGGCCGAGTTAAATGCACTGAATGAAGTCGCCGGTTCGCTAAATTTAAAAGCGCCTGTTGCATTACGCGTAAACCCGGCGGTTGACCCACAAACGCACGAGAAAATCTCGACCGGGCAAAAAGAAAGTAAATTCGGGATCGCCTTTGATGTGGTACGCGAGGCTTATGATTACTCTGCCAGCTTACCGCACTTAAAAGTACAAGGCGTGTCGATGCATATTGGCTCGCAGCTCACCTCACTCACGCCGTTCCGCCAAGCTTTCCGCGCTATTTTGCAAATGACGAATGAGTTACGCGCGAGCGGTCATGGTATCCAAACGCTCGATCTAGGCGGCGGCCTCGGCGTGCCTTACGGCGATGAAACGCAAACCCCACCCCTGCCGACCGATTACGCCAAAGCCGTACGTGAAGAGATCGGCGAATTTGAGGGTACTTTACTGTTCGAGCCAGGCCGCATGATCGCTGCCAATGCCGGAATTATGATCACCAAAGTGATCTATCTCAAAGATAAATACGTGATTGTCGATGCGGCAATGAATGACCTCATGCGCCCTGCCCTTTACGACTCATACCATGAGATTGTGCCGGTTGTTGAGAGTAACGATACGCCAGCGCCTCACCATATCGTAGGCCCTGTTTGCGAGAGCAGTGATATTTTCGGTAAAGATCGCCCGCTCGTTAATCCAAAATCAGAGGACCTGATCGCCATCCGTTCTTGCGGAGCTTATGGCGGCAGCATGAGCAATGAATATAACTCACGCCCGATGATTCCTGAAATATTGGTCAATGGCGCCGACTGGGCCGTGATTCGCAAACGCCCAAGCTACGAAGAGATGATTGCCAATCAGCAAATGCCGGATTGGCTATAGGCTTTTCACAATATGCGTCGGCGTAACACCGCGCTCAACACAATATTCTTGCGCCGTTTGCTCGCCTGATTTCTGATTCTGCAAGATCCCCTGCGTGATAAACACGGTGTCGATACCGGCCACGTTCCCGCCTTTAATATCGGTCAGCACATTATCGCCAATCATCAACACGCGGTCTTTGGACGGATTACCCAGCATCTGCATCCCCAGCTCAAACACGTAAGGATAAGGCTTGCCGATATATTCGACCTGTCCGCCCAGCTCGATATATTTCTCTGCGATCAGGCCCGCACATAGAATCTGCGTGCCATCCATTTTGGTGACTTCCATATCGGGGTTGATGCAAAGCATCGGCAATTTGCGCGCAGCAGCGGCTTCTACAATAGACTGGATATCGGGATAGGTCTGGCCCAACGCCTCAAAATTACCGTTGAGAATAAAATCAGCTTCATCAACCGAACCAACGCGGGTTTGAGAAATTAACGGCAACATGCCTGTATCTTTTTCAAGACCTAGATAATAATATTTTCCGGTGAATGGCTCTGGCATTTGCTGCAAGTATTTGACAGCACCTTCGCCCGATGTCATCCCACCGAGATACCATTCGCGCTTTACACCCATATCATCCATACGGGTAAAGATCGTCTCCGCCAGTCGCGGTGCATTGGATAGAAAGAGAAGCTTCTTACCCATCGCATGCAACGCCTCGAGCGATTCTAACACACCATCATACAGCTCATCTCCATCGTGGATAACCCCCCAAAGATCACAAAGGAATGCATCATAATTTTCGGCAATCGTTAGAAAATTCACGCCGCCATATCCTCGCCCTTTAGGGCTTTTTCAATGAGGCCAAGCGTTTCATCTTTGCCGTAAAGGGCGATAAAACTCCCCATGCGCGGGCCTTGCATTTGGCCAAGTAACACTTCGTACATCGCGCCGAACCATTCACGCATATTCTCTTTGCCATAATGCTCGCGCCCAACGGTATAGACCTTGTTCATATAGTGGCTAGACATGCTTTCACCTTCTTCAGGAGAGGTCTCTGCACACAATAATTCCACTAAATAACGAAGCGCATTTTGCTCTTTCTCCGTCGCCGCGCGGTAAGATTTCATCGGCTTCACGAAGTCGTGATAATAGCGTACTGCATAACCCGCAAGTGCATCTAATGCAGGATATTTTTGCGGTGTTGCGCCTTCTGCATATTGACCAATAAAGCCCCATAAAACCGATTTATCCTCAGGATTACAGACGCTTGCCAAGTTAAGCAGCAATGCGAAACTCACATCTGCTAGCTCCACTTCTGGCGGATTTCCAGCGTGAATATGCCAAACGGGATTCTCTAACTTCACCAACTCATCTTGGCTTTGATATTTTGCAAGATGAGTACGATACTCATCCACCGCTTTGGGAATCACATCGAAATAAAGACGTTTTGCCTTCTTCGGTGATTGGTAGAGATAATAAGCAAGTGATTCACGCGGCGCATAAGTCAGCCATTCATCAATCGTCAGGCCATTGCCTTTGGATTTCGAAATTTTACCGCCTTTTTCATCCAAAAATAACTCGTAACTAAATTGCTCCGGCGGGTTTCCGCCCAGAATATGTGTGATGGCTGAATAGAGCTTTCCGTTAACGAGGTGATCTTTGCCATACATCTCGAAATCAACTTCCAACGCCGCCCAACGCATGCCAAAATCGGGCTTCCATTGTAGCTTACATTGGCCACCCGTCACAGGAATCGTATGTTCGGTACCATCTTCATCATCAAAGGTGATGGTGTAATTTTCTTTATCAACACGCTTCATTGGTACGTAAAGCACGCGGCCTGTTGAAGGCGAGATCGGCAGGAAGGGGCTGTAAGTCGCCTGACGTTCCTCGCCTAAGCTTGGCAACATCACCTTCATGATCGCATCGTAACGCTGACACACCCTTTTCAACATAGCATCATACGTGCCATCTTTGTAAAGATCGGTGGCCGATTTAAACTCATAATCAAAGCCAAAATGATCCAAAAATTCATTCAATTTCGCATTCATATGATCGCCAAAGCTCTTATGTGTGCCGAATGGATCTGGCACATGCGTGAGCGGCTTATGGAGATGTTCTGCTAGCATTTCTTGCTGCGGTAAATTTTCCGGAATTTTACGCATTCCGTCCATATCATCCGAAATACAGAAAAGTTTAGTCGGAATGTCGCTCATTTCCTCAAAAGCACGCATCACCAAGCAGGTACGCGCCACTTCTTGGAACGTGCCCAAATGCGGCAAGCCAGACGGCCCATACCCGGTCTCAAATAACGCATAACCCTTTGAAGGAGCTTTATTTTTAAAGCGCTTCACTAAGTTACGAGCTTCGGCAAAGGGCCACGCTTTGGCTTGTAGCGCGAGTGTTTTTGAGTCTGTCATGGGGTATCCTTAAAAAATGCAGCGAAAATAAGGTGTTATATCTAACAAATTCGCTCCACCTTCACAAGACCGTAACATAGAAATGCTATATTTAGCATGAGATGAACTCACAGAACACAGAGATAGAAGCAAAGAGCAATCTTTTCGCCGATAATTTACGACGCGTCGTTGGCGCGTCTTACGTCGTCGCGGACGGTGCTTATGGCGCGCGCTCTTTGATCCTAGCACATGGCTATAAAGAAGAGATGAAAGCCATTACAGACAAGAACTCTAAACGCTATAAAGAGCTCGATGTAGCTCGTAAAGGTGAGATAAAAGAAGTAGCTGGCATGGGCCTCTGGGCAGCTGGCGGCATTACCATGGCTCTTTTTGGCAATCGATCAACCGCCAAAGAGATGAAAGCACTCTCGAACAAATTAGCGGCTTATCTAAAAGATGAAGGCGTGAACCTTGAAGGCGACGCATTAGCACGCGCCATGGAAGAAAAGAATAAAAATCTGTTCGATAAGGTCACCGACTTTGCGTACCGTTTTCCTTCTGAAATTATGCATACCTGTTTCGCTGTAGGATCTGTCGGAGTCATCGCCAATGGTATTGGCAAAGACGGAAAGAAAAACAACATCGGCACACTCGGCATGGGGGTATCAGTCCTTATCGGCGCCTTAATCGGGATATTTGTGCCCGAAAAGACTGCTGAACAAATTGCAAAAATGCCCCCTGCTCGTACCAAACTTGAACAAGCGGGACGCTTCTTACAACAGCATGCAAATAAGGCAACTTCTGGTCTTTATTTGGCAAATAATGGCTTTTCTGCAAAACGCGTCATGGATGATAAAAAGGACTTCTCTGAAAAAAACTGGAAAGGCACAGCCAAGCAATCTACCGCCTTCCATAATGTATGGCAGGTCCGCGCGGGCGCTTTAGCCACCTACCTTTTTGGTGCAAGTGTGCTTGGCCTCACTTCCAAAGAAAGTGGCACCGGCAAGAAAGGCGATGATGCCAAAGATGGGATCATACAAGAAGCGGCTTCAATGCTCGCTAATTTACCTAAAGCCGAGCAAACGGAACTGATTGAGAGAACCTCAAGATACTTGATACAGAATCGCGAATTAGGCTTCAGTCAGATGAACACGGAAGAAGTCGTGGATAAAATCACCCAAGCACTCAGCCAAGAAGCAAAGGCTGATAACTGGGTTGATCGTTCAAACCAAGCACCTGCAGGCACTGACCGAACCGTTTAAAGGTAACGCGCAATCGCCGCTTCAATGGATTCTTTCACACGCATGGGCGAGGTTCCGCCGAAGCTCGTACGGCTTGCAACTGACGCCTCTACCGATAACACCTCAAACACCGCCTCCGTAATATCCGCATGCACTTCCTTAAGGGCGGCGAGTGGCAATTCATGTAGCTCGCACTCGGCGGCTTGGGCTTTTTGTACGGCGGCGGCCGTCGCATGGTGCGCATCGCGGAAAGGCAAGCCTAACTCGCGCACTAACCAATCGGCTAGATCCGTTGCCGTAAGAAAGCCGGCATTACATGCGGCGCGCATTTTCTGCGGATGCACGGTGAGTTCTTCGATCATTCCCGCCGTCACTTGCAAGCAAAGCGAGAGCTGCTCAGCCGCTTCGAATACCGGTTCTTTATCTTCCTGCGTATCTTTATTATAGGCCAATGGCAGCCCCTTCATCACAAAGAGTAAACGGTCAAACTGGCTCGCAATACGGCCCATTTTCCCGCGCACTAATTCCGCGGCATCTGGGTTCTTTTTCTGCGGCATGATAGAGCTACCGGTCGAAAAACTATCGGAATGGGTCACGAAGCCAAAGGCAGGCGCACCCCACATGACAAGCTCTTCGCCTAGACGTGAAAGATGCATTGCCGCAATGGCTGCGGCGCTCAAAAACTCTAGCGCAAAGTCACGATCGGACACGGCATCGAGTGAATTCACGGTGGGCCTATCAAAGCCTAATGCACTGGCGGTTTGATCACGATCAATCGCAAAACCAGTACCGGCCAAAGCGGCAGAACCTAACGGACATTCATTCAAACGCACACGCGCATCGCTCAAACGAGAACGATCTCGTCCAAACATTTCAACATAAGCGAGCAGGTGGTGGCCAAACGTCACGGGCTGTGCGGGCTGTAAATGGGTGAAACCGGGCATAACCGATTCTGCATGTACCGCCGCTTGACCAAGCAAAGCCGCTTGCACCAATTGCAGATCGCTATCCAATCCATCAATCGCATCACGCACCCAGAGCCTAAAATCGGTCGCTACTTGGTCGTTACGCGAACGCGCCGTGTGTAGCTTACCTGAAACCATACCAATTTTTTCACGCAAACGCGATTCGACATTCATATGAATATCTTCAAGCTCAGGTCTAAAAGTAAAGTCTCCTGCCTGAATTTCCACCAAAATTTCGCGCAAACCTTGACTAATTTCCGCCGCTTCTTCTTCGGTTAAGATACCGGTTTTCGCCAACATTTCTGCATGCGCAAGCGAGCCTGCAATATCTTGTCCGGCCATACGCTTATCGAAATCGATCGACGCATTAAGCTGTTCCATAATTTTGGCAGGACCGCCACTAAAGCGCCCACCCCACATCGGATTTGAAGATTTTTCTGTCATAGGAGCTGTTCTAACGTGAATTTTCACAAATGCCAAAGCTTTGATTTAAGCAAAGCCGCCCCCTCGCCTTTATTTTAGCAATGTAAAGCCAATACCGCTCAATCCCTCTTTTTGGCACAATTTTTGCTTATATTTAATGTGAGATTTCCCTCTCACGTAAAAATATTTGTAACTTTTATGAGAGAAATTTGGACCTTACATCACTAAATAGTCGTTCAAACTTTTCTTCTTCACGTTTGAGGAAGAAGATTGAAACGACGATTGATCAACTTTCGTCTGGTAACCGGCTTACCAGCGCACAGGTTGATGTGGCGAGTCTCTCCATTTCCTCAACATTACGCAATCAAATTGAATCAACACGCTCCGTACAAACGAATGTCGCACAAGCAAGCAGCTTGTTTCAGGTCGCAGAGGGCGGGCTCTCAAACATTCAAGATATTTTACTACGAATGACAGCGATTTCCACCCAAGCCAATAGCGATGGCATTACTGGAAACGAACGCATTTATTTAGATACTGAGTTTCAAAACCTCAAACAAGAGATTGAGCGCATCGCCCAAACCACCAACTTTAACGGCGTTGAAGTGCTTAACGGCTATCGTTACCAAAATGAAACCCAAATCATTACCGGTGACAATACAAATGAAACGATTTTTGGCAGCGAATTAAGCGAAACCATCACAGGCTTTGGCGGCGATGATACGATTTTAGCCGGAGCGGGCGATGATCTTATCATGTCCGGCGCCAATACGATTCCTGGATTGACGGGAAGCTTATACCGGAACCCCGGCGCTATTACCTCCTTAGCTCAGGCGGAGGCAATCGTCGCAGGCGGTCAACCTCTTTCCGGGAGCTTTATTGCCACCGCGCTCGACTATCCAAACGGAGCCATTAACAGCCATAATAATACCGTCGCAAATTTTCTTGGTGTTGATACCGCTTCGTTAGGCGACCCCGTATTAGCCGCGAGCATTACCAACCGGATGGTTTTTGTATTTGACGGTCAAATTGATGTAGCCGCTGCGGGAATTTATAATTTCAGCGTCGGATCAGACGATGGGTTCAACCTCTCTATTGATGGCACGACAGTAACAGAACGAACCACCAACCGCGGATTCGCTTTTTCAAATGGCAATGTAAACCTAACGGCAGGCTTGCATGATATACGTGTTCTTTATTGGGAAAATGGTGGCGGCGAAGGGTTAGAAGTCGTCAGCTCGTTAACAGGCGGAGGTATCGTCACTAGCGCCGTACTCAGCACCTCAGGCGCAGGAGGCCTCGACGGCAATGACACGATAGATGGCGGCGCCGGAACGGACATTGTCTCGTTCGATGGTGCCAGAGCAGATTACAGTATTTCTCAAAACTATAAGGGTGATTATATCGTTACCGATAACCGCGCGGGTAGCCCTAACGGAACCGACGTGCTCAGTAATGTCGAACAACTTCAATTTAGCGATGGTGGCTTTATCCTTGGTAGCGCACTGGCAGGTACTGAAACGCTCTCATTCGATATTTCAGGCGTGGGTTCAGAAGTGCTTGAATATGATATTGTGGATGCAACACTCGATTCGCTCTTCACCATACCAGGAGATATACGGGTGCGAACCCGCGCAGAAGCCAGTTTTGCCATCACTGAGCTACAAACAGCGACCCGGGCGGTCACCGCAATGCGCGCTTATGTCGGCTCACTGGCCGAACGCTCTGATTATATCACGAATAATGCTGCACAGTTAATCCAAAACCAGAGCGACGCTAAGGCCGTCTTAAGCGATACCGATATCGCGGCAACTTCCACTACATTTGCATCATTACAGGTGCAAAATAGTGCAGCGATCGCCGTCGCGGCGCAAACCAATCAGCTACAATCAGATATCTTACTGGAACTCTTAAATGAAGGAACGATTATCTCTCCAAGCGGAGGATAAGTTCAACTCACAAAGTTTAAGAGAAAAGATGGTACGGATGAAAGGACTTGAACCTTCACGCCTCGCGGCACTAGAACCTAAATCTAGCGTGTCTACCAATTCCACCACATCCGCACAAATTGGAATCAGCTTGATAACATAAAAAATTTCTTTGTCTACTGCTATAATAGAAATTAACTGCACTCTTGCGTAAAAACCGCAGTCAGGCTATCTGTGCAGCATGAAAACATTACCGCAAAAATACGATACTGCTGCGACCGAAAAACGCTGGCAGGAACATTGGCTTGAAGCTGGAACCTACAATTGGGATGAGAGCGCGCCACGCGACGAAACCTTCGTCATTGATACACCGCCGCCTACCGTCTCTGGCCACCTGCATATGGGGCATGTCTTTAGCTACACTCAGGCCGATTTTGTCGCGCGCTGGCAGCGCATGAATGGCAAAACCGTATTCTATCCGATGGGATTTGACGATAACGGCCTACCAACCGAACGCCTCGTTGAAAAAGCGACCAAAAAACGGGCCGTTGATTTCGCCAGCCGTGAAGAATTTATCGAAGCCTGCATGGGTGTATCGGATGAATCACGCAAAGCCTATCGCGCATTGTTTCAATCTACCGCCCTTTCGGTAGACTGGAATCAGGAGTATCATACGGTGTCCAAAGATAGCCGTAAAATGTCGCAACTTTCGTTCCTAGATCTTTTCCAAAAAGGCCATGTGACACGTAAATTAGAGCCGATGCTGTGGGATCCGATCGACCAAACCGCCATCGCGCAGGCCGAAGTTGAAGATAAAGAGCTGCCCTCGCATTTTTGCGATATTTATTTTGGTGTGGAGGGCTCCGATGAGAAACTCACGATCGCGACCACTCGTCCTGAGCTTATCCCGGCTTGTGTCGGCATCTTCTACCACCCTGAAGATACCCGCTACCAGCATTTAAAAGACAAAGTGGCGATCACTCCTCTCTTCGGCGTAAAGGTTCCTATCTTGGAGGATGACTCCGTTGAGATCGATAAAGGAACCGGCATCATGATGTGTTGTACCTTTGGTGACGAAGCCGATATCGAAAAATGGCGTAAGCATAATTTAGAGCTCAAGCTTATCCTCAATAAATATGGCAAGATTGAGTTTGAAGGCGCGCCTGAATGGATGGCGAATAAGAAAGCCAAAATGGCGCGCGAAGAAATCATCAAACAACTCGATGAAGCGGGAGTTCTCGTTGAATCAAAACCGATCACCCATGCTGTGAAATGTGCAGAACGCTCGGGCGCGCCGTTGGAAATTCTACCAACGCCACAATGGTTCGTGAGCGTGATGGATAAGAAAGAAGCTCTCAAAGCCAAGTCCGCCGAATGCAACTGGCATCCTGAATGGATGAGCAAACGCATGGATCAATGGATTGACGGTCTAAGCTGGGATTGGTGCATCTCGCGCCAGCGCTATTTCGGCGTTCCGTTCCCTATTTGGTATTCCAATCGTGCTAGCGAAGAAGGCAAAGTGCTGATCGCCTCAGCCGATCAGCTACCGTGCAACCCGCTGGTCGATTTACCTGAAGGCTATAGCCGCGACGAGGTCGACGCAGATGTGGATGTGATGGATACATGGGCAACTTCGTCCATCTCGCCGCAGCTTAGCAGTAAGGCAATCACGCCTGAATTGGCCATTGATGCAGAACGCCACAGCAAACTATTCCCGGCAGATTTACGCCCGCAAGCGCATGAAATTATTCGTACTTGGGCGTTTTACACAGTCGTTAAAGCGCACTTACATGGCGATACGATTCCGTGGAAAAACTTGATGATTTCCGGCTGGTGCTTGGCGGAAGATAAAACCAAAATGTCGAAATCTAAAGGCAATGTGGTGACACCGATTGCGCTGATCGAAGAGCATGGCTCTGACGTGGTTCGCTATTGGGCGAGTACGTCGAAACTGGGCCAAGATACCGCCTTTTCTCGTGATCTGCTCAAGATTGGTAAGAAGCTCGTCAATAAACTTTGGAACGCGACGAAGTTCGCTGCCATTCACCTCGAGAAGCTAGAGGGTGAACCGGGTGAAGTGACAGAAACGCTGGATAAATGGATCATCTCACGCCTGCACCATGCAACGGAAAAAGCGACTGCAGAATTTGAAATATACGAATATGCCTCTGCCCTTCGCGCGATTGAAGATTTTTTCTGGAATGATTTTTGCGATAACTATTTAGAGCTCGTCAAGAAGCGTGCTTACGATGAAGCAGGTGAGAATAGAGACGGTCAAATGAGCGCTGTGTACACCATCCACCAGTGTTTGGATGGCATTTTACGTCTATTCGCGCCGATTGTGCCGCATGTCACCGAAGAGCTTTGGAGCCATATTTTTGATGCTAAAGCACAAGCAATGGGCTCTATCCATGCACGTGGGAACTGGCCAAAAGCGAGCGATTATCTGCTCGATGAAGCGGCAGAAGTCGAAGGCATCGCCGTCGTTGATTTGCTCGAAGCCGTGCGCAAAGCCAAGTCAGAAAAAGGCGTGTCGATCAAATGGCCCATCACACAGGCAACAATCTCAGCCGACTTGAGTGATTCTGCGAAAGCAGATTTAGCCGGTGCCGGTAACATCGCCCTAATCACACAGGGCGAAGGCGATACGAAAACCGAATCTGAACAACATAGCCTATCTTTAGAATTCGCTGCAGAGAGCGACGCCGCTTAAAAACGATAACCTAGCGAGACGGAACCAAAGAGCGAATTATCACGTTGGCCTTCATATTCGCGTGAGCGCCAATTAAGCGTGTAGGCCACCTGTACGCTATCATAAGCGAGGGTTAAGCCTGCATTGGCATCTAACACGCCAATCTCTCTATCGACCGACGCACTGTCGCGAAAGGTATTACCATCGAGAAAAATATTGCGGGCCATAGCGCGACCTTCTACTCCGGCAAACAGCGACCACGCAAAGCTGCCATCCGGCACGGCGAAATAGCCTGATCCCGGCATAGCCGGTCGAACGCGTGGCGGCGGCGCCTGCCAAATGGCATGACTCGGCGTGATCTGCAACGTCACCCCAGCCGCACCATACGTATAGATGTTACCGAGCGTCGCCCCGAGATGGGGCGCCACGCGCACATAAAATGGATTTAAGTCTGCGGCAAAAGCTTCCGGCCAACTACGCTGATAGGCCACCATCAATCCGGGTTCATTTTCCAATTGATGATCCCATCCTTTCGGATCAGGCGAATCAATCTGCTGATGCACGAATTTCTGAATCGGCTCACCTAACGCCCATAGCCCAACCACGCCGAACGTGATTTCCACATCATCCATATGGTTTTCATTAATGGTGTTCGATCCGACCGAACCATAGAGGAAACCAGCATAAGGCCGATCCGCACTATCCGGGATACGCGCAGTAATATCGCGCGGGGTATACATATTTTGCCCTAACGAGAAATAGGTATTGGTCGTTTCATTGACGTTGAAGAAGGGAAGAAATTTATCTAACTTTTCGATCAAACGCGAAGCGCTGCGGCCTGTATCGTAATAGGTAAATCGAGCGCCATTCGTATAATTCTCATCCGCCCCATTGCCGCTATAGAGATCATTCTCACTGGTAAAAGTGATGAAAGAAGTATCCTTGCGTTCGAATAATTCCTTAGGGATTTTATCATGGAAGTTTGGGGCCGCAGCCGGTTGTGCCATCGCCGACGAAACCGTACCGAACATAATAAACAGAGAGAGGAGCAAAAATCGCATAGGCTTGCGTAGCGTAAAATAGAGATAGTGTCGAGAAACGGGTTCGATTTTATGACCGTCGCTTAAGCCGCCACCCCAGGCGCATTACGGTGATGGGCGTGAGTAATGGCGATGGCCAATGCATCAGCCTCATCCTCGGTTTGTGCATCGGATTTTGGCAGCAGTAACTTTACCATATGCATCATTTGGGTTTTATCCGCCGCGCCGGAGCCGGTAAGCGATTTCTTTACGAGCTTCGCAGCATATTCATTCACCGAAAATCCGGCTTGCGAAATAGTAAGCATAATCGCGCCACGCGCTTGCCCAAGCTTCAAGGTCGATTGTCCATTTACCGAAACAAAGGTTTCTTCCAATGCAATCTCATCTGGTTGATAGGCTTCAATCACTTTGCGAAGTTCTTCATTCAAGATAAGCAAGCGCTGCTCTAATGGGAGGGTCGTTTTCGGCTTAATCGTAGCACTATGCAGGTAACGGAGGTTGGAGCCCTCCACCTCAATCAACCCGACTCCGCAATAACGAAGGCCGGGATCAATACCGAGAATACGCACCCGATTACTCGCTCGCTTGGGCGACTTGTTCGCGAATCCTTGGAAGCGCCGCTAACTGGTTTTTCAGCTTGGTTTTTTCTTTTTTGAAAGCCACCAAGTCTTTGCCTTTCAACACACGACCCGTGCGGAATTTTGCACCATTCGGATTGATACGTTTGCCGCTTTTGAGGATCTCATAATGCAAATGAGGGCCCGTAGAACGCCCGGTAGATCCAACATAACCAATCACTTGGCCCTGCTTGACGCGACGGCCATTACGCATGCCTTTAGCAAAATTTTTCATATGCGCATAAGCGGTTTCGTATTTACCATTATGTTTGATTTTAATGTAATTACCGTAACCACCCTTGCGACCTGCATAATTGATCTGGCCATCGCCTGCCGCATAGATGGGCGTGCCACTACGGGCAGCAAAATCGATACCCGTATGCATTTTTGAATAGCCTAAAATAGGGTGTTTACGCATTCCAAATTTCGAAGAGATACGCGCATTTACTGGCGTTTTCAGGAGTGCTTTTCGCACAGACTCACCATTAGGTTTGTAATATCCGGTATTGCCTTTGCGATCGGTGTATTTGTAAATCTCAACCGGCTTGGTCTTCAACTTGAAAGCCGCATATTTGAGATCCCCATGCCCGACTACTTCACCTGTATCTTTCGATACTAATTGCTCGAACAATACGTCAAGCGTTTGGCCCGGCTTAATATCGCGACCAAAATCAATATCGTAACTGTAGGCTTTCACAAGCTCCGAGGTAATCGCACGCGGCAAGCCTGCATCGTCACCGGCTTCATAGAAGCTAGAACTAATGACTCCACCGGCACGCGCAATCTGCTTATTCGTTTCGACCGTGATTTTTTTAGCCGCAAACGTTTCACCCTTTAGCAAGACCTCTACATGCGTCAACTTACCAGTTTTGACTTCAAATTTAGTAAGGATCGACTTTTCTGCCGACTGGCGTGTTAGCTCTAAATCAAACGTCTGCCCAACACGAATATTGCGCGGATTAAAATGCTTCTTCATCGCTTTAATGATCAAATTTGTATCATCAATACCAATATTCTGACGCTGAAAAATCTCAGCCATCGTATCGCCAGAGTTAACTTTCACGCTCAATTTTTCATCAACGGGATAAATAATTTCTGGTGCCGCCGGCACGGCCTGGGCGGCTATCTCATCTGCAGTAATTTCTATTACTTCTTCGGTTACTGTCGTCTGCTGGATAGGATCTTTTAGCTCGAGATTCTTCCACGCCGCAACCAGCGCATCACGGATATTGACGGTTTGTTCTTCGGCTACCGCTTCTTGCGAATCAGCGAATTCCATCTCCATCACAGCACCTGACTGTTCTAAAGTCGCAATCGACAATGTCACCACCATCAACATCGCGCTGAACACAGCGCCAACACCCATGAAGGCGGCGTCATTTAACGAGCCATCTGCTTTTCGTAACATCTTTTCAATGCGCTCTTTATCAAAGCGCCCTAACCTATCCGTCAAATCAGCTTCTCCGAAATCTTAAGCTTGCGTTATTTAAGTATAGTAGCTCAAACCTTAACAGCGGCTTAGTTATTCATCGCTTTTCAGCTAAATTTGTTCATTTATTTACTTAAAGCTATGGCAACGCCGTCCCAGTCAGCGCCGGGAGGTTGTTGCTCAAAAGCCACTATGCGCGATATAAGCAATTCTGAAAACTTTTGCAAGTCCTTATTATGCTTCGATAATTCCTCTGCAAACGCCTTTGCATCACCCCACTTCTGCGCACGATACGAGTTTTGCAAGTCATTCACCAAATTTTCTGTCTTTTTAAAACTCTCAGATACTTTGATTTCAGCATCGCCTAGAAGCGCAAAAATGCGGACCGGCTCCGTCTTTCCCTTCACCTGCAAAAGATCCAGTTCGATCACCGCAAAATCATCAATCACCTGTTTTGCTGTATTATAGCCCAAGATCGTATCCACGCCGTAGATCTTCGATTGCCCCTCAAGCCGCGCGCCTAAATTAACACCATCGCCCAAGGCAGAATAATCAAACCGCTGATCAGAGCCCATATTGCCGACACAGCAATCATCCGTGTTCACCCCTACCCCAATCGCGATCGGAGCATAACGGCGACGGCTATAACCCTCTGGCAAATCAACCGCATCGGCTTCAGCCTTTAATTTAGCATTTAGCGCTTTGACCGCCGCTTGCATTTCTAACGCAGCATGACAGGCGTGATGCGCATGATTTTTCACTTCTAATGGCGCATTCCAGAAGGCCATAATGGCATCGCCCATATATTTATCAATCGTGCCTTTTCGATCCAAAATTACATTGGTCATCGGCGTGAGGAAACTATTAATAAAACGTGTCAGCTCTTGCGCATTGAACCGTTCAGAGATCGTCGTAAACCCGCGAATATCACTAAAGAGCACGGTAATATTTCGGGTCTCACCGCCGAGCACTAGCTGCTCAGGATTATCAGCCAACTGATCTAGCAAATCCGGAGAAACATAATGGCTGAAAGCCTCCTTTACTTGCTTTCGCTCTTTCTCTTCACGCGCATAATTGAGATACCCTAAAACGAGGAATAAACTAAAGAGCGACACTATCGGATAGCTCGCATCTAGCAGCTGATTATGTTGCGTATAATAATACCATGCAACCGCCACAGCGGCACTAATGATCGTGCTCGTTAGCATAAAGGTCCACAAAGAATTCAAAAGAGGGATGAACAAAATCATCATCATGCCACCGATAAAGATAATAGCCCACTCAATCATCACCACTTCGAATGGGCGCGTTAGATGCGCATCTGAGAGAATAGTTTCAAGCAATTGAGCATGCACTTCCACCCCTGGCAATACCGGATTGATTGGCGTCTTTCTTATATCTTTCAAACCCACCGCAGAGGTCCCAATCACCACGAGTGAACCCGCTAACAAATTCGCCATTCGTTTATGTGTTGCCTCGTTTTTTGGGTTCAGCACATCTGCGGCCGAGATATAAAGCGGCTCTTTGGCGGTCGAATATTTCGCAAAATGAACATAGACGCGACCATGAATGTCGGTCGGAATTTCAAACTTCATTTGCGGCGTCGCGCCCTTCACCAAGATCGATTGAATCCCGGGCGTACCGTCTTTAAGGCCTTTAATGAGATAATCATCCTTACCCCCCAGCGCCACGCGTAGCATTTCCAAACTCAGTGACGGATAAAGTGTGTCATTAATTTTCTCGACCAAAGCAACTTTACGAATCGCCCCCCCATAGCCGGAGCGCGTCGAGAATAACCCGATACCTGTTGCCGCATCTTCGATAATTTCGAGATTCTCAACGACCCCTGCATAACGGTTAAGCATCGGCTTAACGAGCCTATCCCCATCGGGTGAGAGAATACCGAATCCTACTTTTCGCGGAAGTTCATGATCTTGAATCTCTTCAAATACACCGACCTGCCCCGCCACGACACGCGCCTTTTTAATCGCTTCAGCAAAGACTTTCTCATTATTTGGCAAGGCCTCAAGCGCAGTAACAACCACTTGCGGAATATCATCACGCTGTTTCAAAATTTGATGCGCCGAGGCACGATCTTCTTCGGCGAAAACAATATCAAATCCGGTCACCGCGACGCCGTAAGCAGTCAGTTTCTCAACAAGCTCCGCTAGCTTTGTCCTAGGCCAAGGCCACTGCCCCACCTCACGTAACGCCTTTTCGTCAATATCAATAATATGCACCGGAGCGGCCTGCTTATCTGGAGTCGGAATGCGTGGCTGAGTCTGTTGATAGAAGTCAAACGTATGGTGGCGAAGGCTCTCAATCCAATCCATATTGGTTCGGTGAAGCACCAATAATGCCGCGAGCATCAAGAACCCTAAAAAGAAATGCGATGTCAGCCATTTGATCATGAGCTCAGCATAGAAGGTAAATATGAAAAAAGCGTTACTGCACTTTACCGATACGTTTAATTTCCCAATGCAAGTCAATGTTGCTGGTTTCTTTGACGCGTTTGCGCACTTCATCGCCTAAAGTTTCGATATCTTTAGCCGTCGCATTCTCAATATTAATCATAAAGTTACAATGTTTCTCTGAAACTTGAGCGTCACCAATGGTAAGGCCGCGACAGCCTGCTTTATCCACCAACTCCCATGCTTTATGACCTTCCGGATTACGGAAGGTGCTGCCGCCCGTTTTGGAGCGAATCGGCTGAGTTTCCTCGCGTGCTTTCTGAATTTCATCAATACGTGCTGAGATTGTAGCCGAATCCCCCGCCACACCTCGTAACTTCGCGGCGGTAAAAATCCAGCCTTCTGGCAGATCAGCATGACGGTACGCATAATTGAATAACTCAGGTGAAACCCACTTCACTTGCGCCTCCGGCGTCACCACCTGCACTTCAACCAGCACATCTTTAATCTCGCTGCCATAGGCTCCGGCATTCATCGCCAGCGCGCCGCCAATGGTTCCCGGAATGCCAGAGAGAAACTCCGTACCGCTTAAGGCACATTCCGCCGAATAATGCGCGACATTCACATCCAAACAACCCGCACCGACGGTGAGGATATCACCCTCTCGTTCCATCTTAGCAAAGCCACGCCCTAGGCGAATAACCACCCCCTCAATACCGCCATCACGCACGATGAGGTTACTGCCCACGCCAATCACCGTTACGGGTAAATCAGCCGGTTTTTCGCGCATAAATAGGGCTAAATCTTCAGCATCTTCGGGCTTAAACATCACCTCAGCCGGACCACCTACTTGGAACCAATTGGTCTTTGAAAGATCCGCACCAAAACGATAGCGCCCACGAACCTTGGGAAGTTGAGACTCATCCATCCGAGATTACATTTCTTCGGGTAATTTATTCGCCCAAAGGCTAATACTGCCTGCGCCCATGCACACGACAATATCATTAGGCTGCGTATGTGCTTTAATCGTTTCGGCTAGCTTTTCTGGCGCATCAACCGGCATGACATTGCGATGTCCCGCTGCACGAATGCCATCGACCAAACTTTCTCTGCTAATGCCTTCAATCGGCTGTTCGCCGGCCTCAAAAATCGGCGTCACAAACACGGTATCAGCATCGTTAAAGCAAGTGCAAAACTCCTCAAACAGGCTTTCTACACGCGTGTAACGGTGCGGCTGCACGACGGTAATCACCCGTCCACCATTTTCCGATACGGCCTGACGCGCGGAACTTAACGTCGCGGCAATCTCCACCGGGTGATGTGCATAATCATCAATGATGCGCACGCCATCAATCTCATCCACAAAAGTGAAACGACGCTTCACTCCCGCAAAGCCGGCCAGAGCGTCTTTAATTTCCAGCATTGGCATACCGAGATCTTCCGCCACCGCAATCGATGCCATCGCATTCAGGAGGTTATGTTTTCCATGCATCGGAAGGTGCATACCATGCCACACCTGCTCGTCTTCTTCGCTCGACTTATTCATGTAGAGATCGAATGTCTGCCCGTGCACATTGCCACGAATATTATCCGCACGGATGTCCGCCTGCGGGCTCGTTCCGTAGGTGATAATACGACGGTCACGCACGGATGCCGCTAGCTTTTGCACTTCAGGGTGATCCACACAAAGTGCCGCAAATCCGTAAAATGGGAGATTATCTAAGAACTGCGCGAAGGCGCCCTTAAGCGTTTCAAAATCACCATAGTAATCAAGATGCTCAGGATCAATATTCGTGATGATGCCGACCGAAATTGGCAGGCGTGTGAAGGTTCCATCAGACTCATCGGCCTCAACCACCATCCATTCGCCCTTGCCTACTTTCGCATTGGTGCCGTAAGCATTGATGATACCGCCATTAATAACCGTTGGCTCCAAGCCACCCGCCTCCAACAAGGTCGCCGTGATTGACGTCGTCGTAGTTTTGCCATGCGTGCCTGCAATAGCGACACACATTTTCAGACGCATCACTTCGGCCAGCATTTCCGAACGACGCACAACCGGGATACGCATTTCACGTGCGGCAATAATTTCTGGATTATCTTCCTTTACCGCCGTGGATTTTACGATCACATCCGCGTTTTCAATATTCTCAGCCTTCTGACCGATAAAGACCTCAATCCCTTTGCTGCGCAAACGCTCCACATTCGCTGAGTCAGAAAGATCAGACCCCTGCACCTTATAGCCTTGGTTATGCAGCACTTCGGCAATGCCGCTCATGCCGATACCACCGATACCGATAAAATGGATAATCCCCACTTCCAAAGACATGGTGTGGGATAAAGGAAGGATTTTCATTGCGTTCATAGGACTAGACATTCTCTGGGATTACATCACTCTAAATTTCTTATTCACGTTCAAGGCAGCTTCGGCTAAGGCGCTGGCTGCATTGACTTTCGCGAGATCATAAGCCGCTTTTGCGGTCTTTTCCAGTATTTCTGGATAGCTCAGGCAATATTCTAAACGGGCGGCTAACGCTTCCGCTTCAAATTGCGAAGAAGGCAGCAACCAACCGGCATTATTCTTTTCCAAATACTCTGCATTCAAATATTGATGATTATCCGCCGCGAGCGCCAAGGGCACATAAATCGCTGGACGCCCCGCCACCATCATTTCCGTGACGGTCGAGGCCCCAGAACGGCTCACCACCAAATGGGCTTTCTTCAAACGTTCGGCCATATCCTCGAAGAAAGGGCTGATCTCGGCCTGAATACCATAATCTCCATATTCAGCTGTCACACGCGCCACATCCTCTGCGCGGCATTGCTGGGTAATGCGTAAGCGCGAGCGAATCTCTGTTGGTAATAGACCGATTGCGGCGGGCACGACTTCACTAAACAGGGTTGCCCCCTGACTTCCCGCAAAGATTAATAGCTCCAACGCACCAATCTGTGGAGCATTATAAGGAATATCTCGTAACGCCAAAATCTCTGGGCGCGTGGGGTTTCCGATCTCAAGACACTTATCTTTATCTTCTTCGCGAATGCCTTGCGTCTGCGGAAATGAAAGAGCGATCACTTTAGCACGGTTTGCCGCCATGCGATTCGCTTTACCTAAATAACGGTTTTGCTCATGTAAAACGAGGGGCGTGCCGCGCGCCATGGCCACCGCAACTGCCGGGAAAGACGGGTAACCACCAAAACCCACGACTGTGTCTGGCTTTATCTTACGCATGACACCCCAAACTTGCACACAAGATTTCAGCAAACCTAACACGCCATTTACTTTTTGAGTCAGCCCACCGGCCGGGCTTTTCGCCGCCAGCACATGCACCTCTAGCCACTCCGGAAAATCATAATTTGCCGTGCGAGAATCCGTCGCCAACACGGGTTTATGCCCACGATTGTACAACTCTTGCGCCAAAGCAATCGCTGGAAATAGATGGCCGCCTGTGCCTCCTGCAGAAAGTAAGATCGTCTGACTCATGATAATCGCCCACCAATACGTTTGCGTGTAAGTGCCAGCACCATTCCCATGCAAAGCGCCATCGAAATTGCTGAGGACCCCCCATAACTCAGGAAGGGTAAGGTCATACCTTTGGCGGGAAACATCTGCACCGATACCCCCATATTAATAAGTGCCTGCATGGCAAATTGAGTCAGTAAGCCTGCCACTGCGATAATCACAAACGTGTCCTGCTCATCCCATAGGCGCAAGACCGCTTTGATCACCACAAACAGGAATAACCCTGCAATCAATAAGCAAAAGATCACGCCGAACTCTTCAGCGGCGACGGCAAAAATGAAATCCGTATGCGAATCGGGAAGATGAATTTTCACCTCCCCTTCACCCGGCCCACGCCCAAGCAGTCCGCCATTTTGAAACGCCTCTAATGACTTCTCTACCTGAAAATTATCGCCCGTTGTCGGATCCAGGAAACGATCAATCCTAGCCGTTACATGGGGTAAAAGTTGATAGGCTGCAATGCCGCCTAAAATGCCTAACCCTAACAATCCAACCACCCAAATAAGCGGCAAGCCCGCAAGAAATATCTGCACGCCCCAAATAACCGAGAGCGTCACCGTCATTCCGAAATCGGGCTGCGCGATAAGTAATGCAGCAAAGAGTAAATAGAGCATCAGTGAAAACCTAAAGGCGGGGAAATTTTGCTGCTTTTGCTGCACCGTAAAGATCCAAGCCGTAACCACCGCAAAGAAAGGTTTTACAAACTCCGATGGCTGCAATGAGGCGCCAAAGAAATTAATCCACCGCGTCGCGCCTTTAATTTCGGTGCCTACGAAGGGAAGTACTACCAATAGCAGGAGACTCCCCGTCAGGCCGATCATACTAATGCGTCGAATTGTTTTGGACGAAAGCGCCGAAAGCCCCATCATAATAACAAAGGCTAGAGTCAAATAAATCTGCTGACGTTTGACGAAATAAAAAGAATCCAGATTGATACGCTCCGCAACAGGCGGGCTAGAGGCAGTCACTAAAACCGCACCAATCGCCATCAATAGAAACAACGCCGCCACTAATGTGCGATCGATAGTCCACCACCAACGGCCTAATGGATGATTTATGCGCCTTACAGTCGCCATAAAACTCTCGTCACCATTCAATAATTATGCTTAACAATCATCTGCCCTTTTTTAGGCAACGTCACTCTTTGAGGCACTATCTGTATTTTTGCCTTTCAAAATTTGGGTCACCTGTGTGGCAAAATACTCGCCCCGTTTCTCAAAATTGGGAAATTGATCAAAAGAGGAGCAGGCCGGCGAAAGCAAAACAACTCCCTGCTCGGCTTGCATTGCATCTTCAGTCGCGCTCGCAACTGCCTTATCCAACGTTGCAGATTTTACGCATTGCACCTTATGTTCTTTAAGTAGTTCAGCAAACTCATCTGCCGCTTCACCAATCACATAAGCTTTGGTCACTTTAGGAAAATATTCAGTCAGAGATTCAATACCGCCCTCTTTCGCAATCCCCCCCAAAATCCAGTAAATATCATCATAGGTATCCAAGGCACGCGCGGCGGCCTCAGCATTCGTTGCTTTACTATCATTGATAAATTTCACGTCATTTTTCTTACCCAAAGGCTGCATGCGATGCGCCAACCCGCTAAAGCTACGCAAACCCGATGCAAGCTTCGACGCTTTATAACCAAGCGCTTCACAAATGGCGATTGCCGCTAGAGCATTTTGCTTATTGTGTTTACCCTGCAACGTAGAAATAACGGATAGATCAACCGGCAGTTTTCGATCCGATGATTCATCCAGCTTCAACTCAACAAATTGCGGTTTCATATTTTGCCAACTATAGAGATTTTTACCGTCTCTAAGGTCTTTCAATATCCCTTTTGAATGCGCATCATCGACTGAAATAATGGCCGTATCTTGCACCCCCATCCCATCGAAGATGCGTTTTTTCGCGGCAACATACCCCTCCATACCACCATGGCGCTCCAAATGGTCTGGGCTAATATTCAATAAAACCGCCACATTAAACGTACTGCGCATCATTAAATCATTTTGGTAAGAAGACATCTCAATCACATAAATGCCGCCCTTACCTAGAGGCTCCAATGACAGGGCCGCATTGCCAATATTGCCTCCCATTTGCACCTTCGCGCCGACTTTTTCCAAAAGGTGTGCCGTTAAAGCCGTCACGGTCGATTTTCCATTCGTACCGGTGATGCCCACAAACTTAGCGTCAGGCTGTGCCTGCATTAGCAACTCAACATCACCAAATATCTCACAGCCATAAACCATCGCAATACCGACAATCGGATGCGGTTGCGGATAGTGCAGCGGAACCCCTGGACTCAACACCAGAGCATCAATTTCCTTCCATGGCCATTTGCGATAGTCAGCATAAACCACATCACGATGCGCTGATTGACAGAGTGCCAGATTCGCTTCGCTTTCATCCCATGCATAAACTTCGGCGCCACTCGCAGAAAGGCTCGCCACCGTGGCTTGGCCAGAAATACCCAGACCCATCACAGCAATTTTTTTGCCTTTATATGCGGGAAGCAAAATCATCTAACGAAGCTTCAACGTGCTAAGTCCAATGAGCGCCAGAATAACGGCAATGATCCAAAACCGAATCACGATCGTGGGCTCAGCCCAGCCCTTTTTCTCAAAGTGATGATGGATCGGCGCCATGCGGAAAATACGCTTACCCGTCAACTTAAACGAAGCCACTTGTAAGATGACCGAAACCGCCTCCATCACGAATAATCCGCCTATGATAGCGAGGACTAATTCATGCTTCACAATCACACTAATCGTGCCAAGCGCACCCCCGAAAGCGAGGCTACCTGTATCGCCCATAAACACCATCGCTGGCGGCGCGTTATACCATAGGAAGCCTAAACCTGCGCCAATCAATGCCGCGCAGAAAATAGCCAATTCCCCGGAACCTTTAACATGCGTAATTTGCAAATAATCTGCGAAAACGGTATTTCCGATTAAATAAGCAATCAGCGCAAAACAGCCTGCTGCAATCATAATCGGTACAATTGCGAGACCATCTAAGCCATCGGTTAAGTTCACTGCGTTACTTGCGCCCACCATCACCACGGATGCGAACAGGATATAAAACCAGCCTAAATCCAGCATAAAGTCTTTCACAAACGGGAAGGCTAAATGGCTCGAAAACTCAGGATTGGACACTTTTTGAATCCATAAGACGGCGGCAACACCAATGATAAATTGCAGCAGTAACTTCACCTTCCCCGGCAGCCCGGCATGGTGACGTTTCGTCAGTTTGATATAATCATCAATAAAACCAATCGTACCGTAACCCATGGTCACAAATAACGTAATCCACACGTAAGGGTTCGCTAAATTAGCCCAAAGAATCGTCGAGAGGCCCACCGCCAGCAAGATCATCACGCCGCCCATAGTGGGCGTACCTTGCTTGGTTAGCAAATGAGATTCCGGTCCATCTTCGCGAATCGGTTGGCCATGCGTTTGCTTATTTTTCAACCAACGAATAATTTTCGGGCCCAAAATAAAACTAATCAGCAATGCAGTGAGAACCGCGCCACCGCTACGAAAAGTCAGATATTTAAACAGGTTAAATAGCGGAAATTGATCTGCGAGTGGAAAGAGGAAATTATAGAGCATTTACAATCTCTTACTATTGTTGTTGTTTCAGTACTCCGACAAAGCGATGCACTCCGCTTCCATGCGACCCTTTGCATAACACAGCATCCCCTGCTTTGACCAGTGTTTCTATGCGCGCGGATGCATCTTCTGCATTGGCAAAATGCGCCAGATGAACGTGCGACGGCAAAATATCAGTCAATGGCTGCATGCCTGCCCCCACCGTAACCACCGCATCAATGCGGTTCTGCGCGATCGGTTCTGCCATAGAGGCATGCAATTGAGCGGAGGTCTCTCCCAGCTCTAACATCTCTCCTAGAATCGCCAACTTTCGTCCCTGCCCTAATGTCGCCAAGGTCGCAAGTGCTGCTGCCATCGAAACAGGACTGGCATTATAGGCATCATCCATCAGGGTAATTTTTCCGCCCGACCACGGCAATTCAACCACCGCGCCACGGCCTTTTTGCTCTTGATAGCAAGATAATGCATGCTCAGCTTTTTTTAACGGCAAGCCTAGCGCTGCAACACAGGCCAACACACCCAGCGCTGCCTTTGGCCAATGCGCCCCATGCGTCGCAAGTTTAAAACTGCGAAGTTGATTGGCATATTCATATTCCACATCGGCCGATACTAAACGCAGAGTGCTCTGCACACTTTCACCGAAATTCAAAACCTCACAATGCGCTGCCGCTGATTTCAGAATTTGATAATACACATTATCAATAGGTAACACTGCAACGCCCTTTGCCATTCCCTCAAAGATTTCCGCTTTTGCATGGGCTATTGCTTCAACCGAGTCGAAAAACTCTAGATGCACCGCCTCAACATTCGTAATTAAGGCAACCTCAGGCTTTGCAATTTTCGAAAGAAATGAAATTTCACCGGCGTGGTTCATCCCCATTTCAAGGATGGCATAATCGTTCGTTTCCGGCATATTACACAGCGTAATCGGCAGACCAATATGGTTATTATAATTGCCGCTCGTCGCATAGGTTTCGCCATACTCGGACAAAGCAAGTTTGAGCATTTCTTTAGCCGAGGTCTTACCCACACTGCCCGTAATAGCCAGAATTTTCGTCTCCGTATGCGCCCGACGATAGCGCGCCATTTCTTGCAAAGCTTCGAGCGTATTACTGACTTTTACCAACGCTAACTCTTGCGGCACCTCGTCTGGAATATAGGATACAAGCGCCGCCACTGCACCACGCTCAGCGGCTTTCGTTAAATACTGATGACCATCGAAATTCTCGCCCGCAAGCGCGATAAAAAACTCACCCTTCCCGATCGTTCGCGTGTCTGTGTTAACGGCACCCGTCGTAAACGCTTTGCCGATTAACTTGCCGTTTGTCGCTTCGGTAATTCTATCGGACGTCCAAAAGCTCACTTTATCAATTCCCGCACGATGGCGGCATCGTCAAAATCATGCCTCTCATCGCCGATAATTTGATACGTTTCATGGCCTTTACCGGCCACCAATAACATATCACCTAACTTCATTTCATTCATCGCCGCCTCAATCGCATTTCGACGACCTGCCACTTCTTTACAATGCTTGCCTTGCGCACCTGCCATCACTTGCTTGCGAATTTCGGCGGCATCTTCGTGACGCGGATTATCATCGGTAATGAAGGCGAAATCTGCGAGATCAGACGCTAAACGACCCATCGGCACACGCTTACCTGCATCACGATCACCGCCGCAGCCCATCACAACACCTAAGCTGCCTTTGCAATGCGCGCGCATGGTATTGAGTGCCTTTTCCAACGCATCCGGCGTATGCGCATAATCAACATAAATGCCCGTTGCCACTTGCTCCATCCGCCCGCGCACGGGTTTGAGTTCACGCAAACCATGCGTCAGCCCTAACATATCATGCCCGCATGCTTCGGCAAGTCCGAGTGCCGCGAGTAAATTCATCACCTGAAAATCACCGATCAATGGCAACGAAGCCTCGACCGCCTGCCCATAGAGGTTCAAACGCACTTCCATCCCGTGCGGAGTGCGATCAATTCGACGAATAAACAAATCGGCCGAATCATCTGAACCAAAACTCACCACTTTATGTTTGCGCAACTCGCACATTTTCTTCAGCGCGTCAAAATAGCGATCATCTTTATTGAGCACTGCGGTTGATTCACGCGGTAGCACATAGGCAAAGAGTCTTTGTTTTGCCTCGAAATAAGATTTCTCCGTTTTATGATAATCTAGGTGGTCGCGCGATAGATTCGTATACGCCGCCGCTACCGGATTGACCCCATCCATACGATGCTGATGTAATCCGTGGCTTGATGCCTCTAATGCAACCGCTTGCGCGCCTTTTTTCTCTAAATACTGCAACGTTTTATGTAACAGGATGGGTTCAGGCGAGGTATTAAGCACCGGAACATTCAACCGCTTAATGCTATTCGTCTCCAGTCCCATGGTGCCGATACTCGCGGCCTTCACGCCTTCAATTTCTAATAATTGACGGAAGAATTCAGCCGTTGAAGTCTTGCCATTCGTCCCGGTAATCGCCACTATTTTAAGCGCAGGGCTTGGATAGAAATGCGCCGCCAACTTTGCCAAAACCTGACGCTCATTCTGCGCAACCACATGGGCGATGCCTTTGAGCGGCTCCACATCATCACAGGTTAGCACCGCTGCCGCTTTTGCTTTCTTCACGTGCGGGATATACGTTTCACCATTTTGTTCAACCCCGCGAATCGCCGCAAAAAGCGAGCCTTCTTCAGCATTGCGCGAGTCAGCGGTAAGTGCCGTAATTTCGGGATCCTTACGGCCTTTATCGATTCGATTTAATTCACGCGGGAAAGCTTCAAGCAATTGAGATAATAATGGCATAAGAAGAGCTTATGCAACTAGTAACCTACACGCAAGCATGAGTCATAAAAGAAGCGAGTCAGTAGGCAAGCGAGCCATCAGCCCGCGAAGCGGCGTGCCATGTGAGCGACAGTATGTCGCGATAGCGGGTGCAAAATTAAATCTCTAGGGTCACACCTTCACGGGCTACAAGACCGCCACCCGGACGCATCTGTTCAAGCTCGCGCGCGACCCCATCCATAAATCCATCTGTATGGCTTGGATCATGATGGAACACCGCTAATTGCTTCACATTGGCAGCGTCGCATAAGCGCACTCCCTCTTGCCAGGTCGAGTGCCCCCAACCTGTGTAGGTTGGGTATTCTTCATCCGTATAGGTGGAATCGTAAATCACGAGATCTGCACCCTGGATCAATTTTAAAATATTTTCGTCTAGCTTGCCTGGTGTATGCTCCGTATCGGTCACATAGCAAACGGCTTTACCATCGAAATTCACACGATAGCCCGTTGCGCCTTCCGTATGATTCAGCGGCGCAGTTTCAAGCGTTACATCATTGCTCAGAAAAATGGTTTCACCGGCTTCAAAATCCGTCCAGATGATCGTTGCTTCCAAAACATCGACTCCAATTGGAAAGAGCGGCGTATCCATGATTGATTCCATCACGCCTTTTAACGTACGGCCACGTGGCTTTAAATGCCCCGCCCACATTTTTAAACGACTCTTCGCAGAATAAGCCGGCTTGAAAAAAGGGAACCCCACCACATGGTCAATATGGGTGTGGCTCATGAAGATATCATAGTTGAGTTCTTTACCGGAAAGCTTATCACCTAAATTTTTCATGCCCGTACCCGCATCAAAAATCAGGTTAAAATCGCCGCAATTCACCTCTACACAGGAGGTATTCCCCCCGTATTTAAGCGTATCTTCTCCTGGGCATGCGATGGACCCACGCACTCCCCAAAAACTCACCAAAAACTTACCTTTATCTGACATTGGGCCTAAACTACTCTTTATTTATGTACAAATACTTAACATCCATGCAAAAAAAAAGCACCGATTAAATCGATGCTCTCTTTGTATCTATATAAGAAACCTTGACTATGCGTCTTCTTTACCTGATGCATCGTCTTTTTTAGCTTCAGCTTTTGCTTCTTGTTGCTCACCAGGACCTTTGCCAAGGAAAGAGAACTTATTGTTGAATTTCTCCATTTGACCGGTCTTCTTAAAGTGAACGCCACCCACCCATGCTGGATGAGTTAAAGGATCAATATCGAGACGCATCTCTTTTTGACCAAGCGTTGAACGTGTTTTAAATTTCGTACCATCTGTCATTTCAACAGTGATTTCTTCGTATTTCGGGTGGATGCCTTCTTTCATGGCGCGCTCCTAATGTTTTATTCGAGGCGGTTGTCTAACGCTTAATCTCTTTGCAATCAAGTAAAAAAGCGTTAGTTTTAAGTTCTTATGAGACAGTTTCTATCACTTTTCGTACTTCTTTTGCTAGCAGCCTGTGCAAACCCACATAATGCTCACTACTATAAGCATGGTACTTTGCACCCTGAAATACTTGAACGTATGAAAGCCGAGTGCCTTGTTCTTGGCTTTCAAGATAGCACCCCCGCCATGGCCGAATGCCGCAAAGACCTCGCTCAAGATTGGAAATATAATATCGAAGCAAATCGCCGCGGACGTGATTTACGCCCAAGTTTCGGCATCGGTTATGGCATCGGCGGACGCAGTGGCGGTCATATTGGTATGGGCCACGGTTGGTAAAAGTATCAGCCCGCCTGCCGAATCATCTCGCCAGCGATCATAGAAGCAGAGACAGCAATATTGAGCGAACGACACTCATTTTGCATTTCAATGAGCACTCTTTCATCTGCAGCAGCATGCACTTCATCAGGAACGCCCGCACTTTCGCGCCCCATTAAAAGAATATCATCTTTTTTATAATTTATTTCCGTATAAGGTTTCGCCGCCTTGGTCGTCGCTAGAATAAGCCTCGAACCTTCCGTCGATTTTTGGAATGAATTCCAGTCAACATGGCGGATAACCTCAGCTTTATCGAAATAATCCATCGCCGCTCGACGCATCTTTTTCTCATCCAAGGGGAAGCCACAAGGCTCGATAATATGCAACGGCAACCCCATACATGCACAAAAACGTATCAAGGTTCCGAGATTTTGTGGAATATCCGGTTGAAAAACTGCGAGCTGCATCCTATTAGTGTCTCCAATAAACTAATCTATTCTGGATTTAAGCATGTCTACAAAAAGCGCAAGCGCTAAAAACTCTAAAAAGAAACACGAAGGCGAAACCCGTCGTGACTTTATGGTACTAACAGCAACGGCTCTCACAGCTGTGGGTGGCGCGAGTGCCATTTGGCCGTTCATCGATAGCATGAACCCGGCAGCCGATACCTTGGCTCTCGCTTCAACTGAAGTAGACCTTGGCGCAATTGCAGAAGGCCAAAGCATTACCATTAAGTGGCGCGGCAAGCCTGTTTTTATCCGTCACCGTACGCCGCAAGAAATTGCGGATGCACAAGCCACTGAGATGGCTGACCTACCGGATCCACAAACCGATGCAGAACGCATCACCGAAGGCAAGCCTGAATGGCTTGTTATGGTCGGTGTTTGTACGCATCTGGGTTGCGTTCCACTCGGTGAAGCAGGTGATTTTGGCGGTTGGTTCTGCCCATGTCACGGTTCGCACTATGATACCGCAGGCCGTATTCGTAAGGGCCCTGCTCCGACGAACCTTGCAATTCCAGCATACACTTTCCTAAACGATACACGCATTAAAATCGGATAACGACTTATGGCACTAAATCACAAATCTCCTTATAAGGGCTGGGTTGGCTGGTTCGACGAACGACTTCCTGTTTTATATGCGGCTGATAAAGTCGTGGGAACACGTCATCCAACGCCGAAAAACCTCAATTATATGTGGAACTTTGGTTCACTAGCGGGCATTTGCCTCATGGTGCAAATTCTCACCGGTATTTTCTTGGCGATGAATTATACCGCCCATGTTGATATGGCGTTCGATTCAGTTGAGCGCATTATGCGTGACGTCAATTACGGTTGGTTGATTCGTTACATGCACGCCGTTGGTTCCTCGATGTTCTTTATCGTCGTCTATATCCACATTTTCCGCGGACTCTATTACGGTTCTTATAAAGGACCACGTGAAGTTCTCTGGTGGATGGGTGTCATTATTCTTATTCTAATGATGGCAACTTCGTTTATGGGTTACGTCCTACCATGGGGCCAAATGAGCTTCTGGGGTGCGACGGTGATTACCAACTTATTCTCGGCCTTCCCATTGGTGGGCGAAAGTATCGTACAGCTTCTTTGGGGCGGGTTCTCGGTTGATAATGCAACATTGAACCGTTTCTTTTCGCTTCACTACCTGATGCCATTCTTACTCATTGGCGTGGTTGGACTGCACATTCTTGCGTTGAATGCGCATGGTTCAAACAACCCGCTTGGCATTGATGTAAAGTCGGATAAAGACACAATTCCATTCCACCCTTACTATTCGACTAAAGATATGTTTGGTTTTGGCATCTTCTTCCTTATCTTCGCATGGTTCTTGTTCTTCGCACCCAATAGCTTAGGTCATCCGGATAACTATATTGAAGCAAATCCACTTGTCACACCGGCGCATATCGTGCCTGAGTGGTATTTCTTACCGTTCTACGCGATCCTTCGTGCCGTCGTATTCGATATTCCATTATGGTTAATCGGTGCAGGTATTGCAGCCATTCCATTCGGCATTAAAATGCTTGAACGTATTGGCATTGAACTGCCGATCGAACTGACTAAAGGTGGCAAAGCCAGCTTAATCGCAGGGGGCGTAACATTCGCCATCATCATGTGCTTCACAGGTACGGTTATCGAATCAAAACTTGGGGGTGTACTCGCTATGTTCGGCGCTTTGATTGTACTTTTCTTCCTCCCATGGTTAGATTTCAGCAAAGTTCGTTCAGCGCGTTTCCGTCCGGTTTACCGACTCTTCTTCTGGATATTGCTGGCTGATTGCATCTTACTAGGCTACCTCGGTGCGAAACCGGCTGAAGGTATCTATGTCATACTTTCAATCATCGGAACGGCTTATTATTTTGCACATTTCCTTGTGGTTATGCCGTTGGTAAGTTACTTCGAAAAACCGCTACCATTGCCCGATAGCATTAATAAACCTGTCATCACACGTAAGCGTGCAAGCGCGTAATTGAGAGAAAAGACCATGGCTAAAAAACAGCAAGATCTAAACGGAAAACTCCAAGGCGTTGCCATGCTTATCGGCTTAGTCATCGTGGCGAGCCTCGCTTATGCGGTGTTCAGCGGCGGACATGGTGATGGCGAAGAACTCCCAGCAACCAAAACTGCTCGCCATGCAAAACAAAGCCACTGGGCATTTGACGGCCATTTTGGTACATTTGACCGTGCTGCTATCCAACGTGGTTTCCAAGTCTATCGCGAAGTCTGTTCAGCCTGCCACGGCATGTCACGTATCGCCTTCCGTAACTTGCAAGAAGTGGGCTTCTCAGAAGCAGAAGTGAAATCTCTTGCGGCTGAATATAGCTACGCGGCATTGGATGGTGAAGGCGAAGAAATTGAACGCCCAGGCAAACCGTCTGACCGTATTCCTAGCCCCTTCGCGAATGCAGATGCCGCACGTGCAGCCAATAACGGCGCCTTCCCTCCTGACTTGAGCTTGATGGCGAAAGCTCGCCCGGATGGGGCAAACTACATGCACTCGCTGCTCACTGGTTACGAAGATGCACCGGAAGGTTTTGCACTGGGTGAAGGTCAATCTTACAATCCCTATTTCGAAGGTCGCCAGATTGCGATGGCTGCGCCACTCGTGATGGATGGTCAAGTGTCATACGAAGATGAAACCGATGCCAGCATGGATCAAATGGCGAAAGATGTCGTGACGTTCCTGCAATGGGCGGCTGAACCTGAAATGGAAGCGCGTAAGCGCATGGGCCTGAAGGTTCTCTTATTCTTACTCGTCTTCTCTGGCTTCTTCTACGTTGCTAAGAAACGTGTTTGGAAAGACGTCCAATAATAACCACCCTTCACATTTTTATTCATCGGAAATAATCAATGCGCGCTTACTATTCTCTAACCATTTTAGTAAGCGCGTTTTTGCTTTTACTCGTTCAACCCATGTTGGCGAAAATGCTTTTGCCTCATGTCGGTGGTGCTCCTTCTGTTTGGATCGCAAGCATGCTTTTCTTCCAAACCATGTTGCTCGCAGGCTATGGTTATGCTGCATTAACCACCCGTTACTTAGATTCAAAAACCCAATGGAAATTTCATCTCGGATTATTCGTTGCAGCCATCGCTATTGCTATTCCCGTCGCACTCAAGCTGCCTGAGTTTTCAGCAACTGGCCAGCCTGTTAGTTGGGTACTTCTGAGCCTGACTTTTACCATTGGCGCTCCCTATTTCATTTTATCCGCTAGCTCTTCTTTACTACAACGCTGGTATCATAGCTCTACTGGTGAGGAACCTTATTTCCTTTTTAGTGCAAGTAACGCAGGGAGTTTTCTCGGCTTATTCTCTTATCCGCTTCTGCTTGAATGGGTACTCGATCTTGAACAGCAATTGCTTTATTTCGGTTATGGTTTTATCTTGCTGTTGTTACTTTTTTCAGGGCTTTACCTCTGGTTAAAAGCGGATCTTGAAAAAAATTCAAAGCAAAAAACCTCCTCTTCTTTAGGCGCTCTTGTGATACTGCATACGCTTTTTTGCGCCTTTCTACCCTCGGCGCTTTTCCTCGCACTGACCCTCTATATCACCACCGATCTTGGGTCTTTCCCTCTGATCTGGATCATCCCTTTAGCCCTCTACCTGCTTAGCTTTGTGATTGCCTTTGCCGCCTGGGGAGAAAACGTTATTTTGGCATGTCAGAAATTCCACCCTATCGCTATGATGATGGCGGTTGTCGGCACCTTGCTCCCCCCTATGCCAGAAATTATTATCATGCATTTTCTGGCGTTTATGATTATTGCCATCAGTTGTCATGGCCAGCTCGCCCGTATTCGTCCCACTCCCGAAAAACTTACCTTCTTCTTTTTCTTCGTTTCTTTGGGCGGTGCCTTAGGCGGGTTCTTTAACGTACTCGCTCCTAGCCTTTTCAATGACACGTATGAATATGCTGGTTTAGTTATCATTTCGCTACTTGCACTACCCGCAAAAAGAAAAGTCTCAGATCTCTTTGCACTTCCTAAACAGGAAAAATTGAAAATCCTTGGTGGGTTCAGTATTATCGGAATCGCTATTACCACCTTTTGGTTACCTTCTGACCCACCCACTACTGGATTTGAAAAAACATTATACCAGTCACGTAATTTCTACGGCGTTTCGAAAGTGCAGCAAACTCCTCTAGAAAACGGCCATTTTATTAACAGATATCTACACGGCACCACTCTTCATGGCATGCAGTCAACAGTCCCTGAACTCGCTTTAGAACCCACCAGTTATTATTCACCAATTGCCAAACTCATCAAACATTTCCCTGATAGTTATTACAAGAAACCCTTTGCAGTTATTGGCTTAGGAACAGGCACGACGGCGTGCTACGGACGCAAAGGTCAGAGTTTCGACTTCTTCGAGATTGACCCAGATGTCATAAAAATTTCCCAAGCCCCCAACCTCTTCACCTATCTTGATCAATGCCCTCCCACCATCCGTATTATTGAAGGGGATGGGCGCATTATGCTGGACCAACAACCGAACACGATCGGCTATAATTTACTCGTCATAGACGCCTTCACTTCGGATGCAATTCCAATGCATTTAGTGACCAAAGAAGCAGCCGAACTATACTTGAAGAAGCTTAGTCCTAAAACTGGCATGCTCGCCTTCAATGTTTCAAATCGCTACTATAACCTCACTCCCTTTATCACACGAATTTCTGAAGAGCTGGGAGTGCTGGCCTATAAAAATAGATTTAAGTCTAACTCAAACGAACTCAGCTTCACTTCTGATTGGGTGATCGTGGTCCCTGCAAATTCCCCATGGACCTCACAAATTACGGAACTTGGTTTCAAATTACAAACCAGTGATCCTGATACACCGCTTTGGACCGATAACTACTCACACATCATTCCAGCCATCCGTATGAAATAACCCTCCACTTTATTCTTTCCCTCCGAAACACCGTAAGATTACATTTATACTAGATTTTTCGGTGATACCTGCACACTATAGAGAAAAGATAAACTGACAGGATAGATTTATGAGTGCCGTAATTTGTGGCTATGCCCGCTCCCCCTTCACCCCAGCCCATAAAGGCGAGTTAATTGAAACCCGCCCAGATGATATCGGCGCTGCCGTGATTGATGGTTTATTGGAAAAAACAGGTCTCGATCCAGCATTAGTTGAAGATGTGGTTTGCGGGTGTGCTTTTCCTGAAGGAGAGCAAGGCTTCAATCTAGGCCGCCAACTGGTATTCTTAAGCAAACTCGAAAATAGAACCGGTGGTAGCACCGTTAACCGCTGGTGTGGATCGTCTATGCAAGCGATCCATATGGCTGCAGGCAGTATCGCAACAGGCGCCGGTGAAATTTTCATCGCTATCGGTGTAGAAAGCATGACGCGTATTCCGATCGGTGGCTTTAACCCAATGCCGAATCCTGAGCTTTATGAAAGCTATCCAGAAGCCTATATGAATATGGGCGAAACGGCGGAAGAAGTGGCCACGCTCAAAGATGTCTCCCGCGAAGCGATGGAGCAATTCGCACTCACTAGCCATCAAAAAGCAGCGGCGGCAGATTTCAGCAAAGAGATCATTCCCGTTAACGGCGTCACAACAGATGGCTGCATACGTGGTGATTCCACCGTTGAGAAAATGGCGACATTGAACCCAGCCTTCCGCGCAGAGGGACGTGTAACTGCAGCCACGAGCTCGCCTCTAACCGATGGAGCAGCAGCGGTTATCGTCGCTAGCGAAGAAGCCGCAGATCGACTCGGCCTCCCCAAACTCGCCCGCATTAAATCGATGGCAGTGGCAGGTTTGGAGCCTGAGATTATGGGACTCGGCCCCATCCCCGCCAGCAAGCTCGCCTTAGAACGCGCAGGTTTAACTGCCGCTGATATTGATATCTGGGAAATTAACGAGGCATTCGCCGCGCAAGCTATCCCTGTGCAAGCGGAGTTAAACATCCCTGCCGACAAACTCAATATTGATGGCGGTGCGATTGCCCTTGGGCACCCACTCGGCGCATCAGGCGCGCGTATCACCGGTAAAGCCGCACAGCTTTTGCATGATACAGGCGGCAATTACGCCGTCTCTAGCATGTGCATCGGCGGCGGTATGGGCATTGCGACGGTATTAGAAAAAATCTAAAGCCGTTCGAACTAAAATAAACGCACTTGGGTCAGTCGGTGCTGAATCGCATCGACCACGGCATCGGCCCATACGTTTGGCGCTAGCATACCCATTTTGCGTTCAAAGAAACCTTTGGCGACGATGAGCGTTTTGAACTCTACTTTTTCGCCGAAACGATCGCGACACTCTGAACGGAAATCGCCTAAGCCATCGACCAAGCCCAACTCATGTGCTTTTTTACCGGAGAAGATCGTACCGGAAAATAACTTCGCATCCGTGCCTTTAAGTTTATCGCCACGACGCTCTTTCACGTAATCAACAAAGCCTTCGTAAATATCAGTTTGTGCTTCTTTAAGTACTTTCACATCGGCCGGTTTTTCCGGCTGGAAGGGGTCAAGCAACGCTTTGCTCTTGCCGGATGTATGCACTCGGCGCTCAATGCCATGCTTAGCCAGCAAGTCTTGGAAACCAAAGCCTGCCGCGATCACGCCAATACTGCCGACGATGGAAGCCTCCATCGCAAAAATTTCATCGCCTGCACAGGCCAGCCAATAGCCACCTGACGCACCACAATCTTCAATAAAGCAAAGTACTGGTACATTTTTCTTATCTGCATGATAGCGAATTTCTTGTGCAAGAAGTGCGGATTGCACCGGTGAACCACCGGGCGAATTAATCACCACCGCGACCGCTTTTAGGTTCCCAACTGAGAATGCTTTTTTGATAAGCGGTGCGTAAGTATCCGCCGTAAGACCGCCTTTACTAAAGCGTCCACCTTGACCAATCACGCCCTCAAGGCGGACCACGACAACATTTCCTGGAGGTGAGATAAGTTTTCTCTGCACCGGTTCGGCGACTTTACATAAAAAGCCAATACAACGTTTTGCTGGGTTCATGCTGCCTTACTTATTGCCTCAACCCGCAGAAGTCTATACATAATCGCCCATGACTGCGACTGCTACCAATGCTCCACAAGAACTTGCCCACACGCGTGCGCTCGTTGCAGGCGATATTGGGCGTGTTAATGAGCTGATCATTGCCTATGCTGAAAGCGATATTCCGCTGATCGGGCAAATGATTCGCCATGTTGTACTTTCCGGCGGCAAACGCCTACGCCCGGCCCTTACCTTGCTCTCCGCGCGCATGATGGGCTATAATACTGACGGTACCCGCCATATCGCCCTCGCCTCTGCGGTTGAGTTTATCCATACTGCTACCTTGCTGCATGATGATGTAGTAGATGAATCTGCGTTACGCCGTGGCGAAGATACGGCCAATGAAGTTTGGGGAAATTCTGCCAGCGTGCTTGTCGGCGATTATTTGCTTAGCCGCGCTTTCCAGCTGATGGTGTCCGACGGCTCACTCAAAGTGCTGAAGATTCTCTCCGATGCCTCCGCTATTATCGCGCAAGGCGAGGTACTACAGCTAACCACCGCCAATGTCCTAGAGACGACGATGGAGCAATATCTTGAAGTAATTATCGGTAAAACGGCGACGCTTTTTGCCGCTGCTTGCGAACTCGGCGCCGTAGTGACAGAGCGTGATGAATGGGAAGCGCCGTTACGCAGCTTCGGCATGAATCTCGGCATTGCCTTCCAAATGATGGATGACGCACTCGACTATAGCGCCAAGCAAGAAGCCCTCGGAAAGAGCATCGGCGACGACTTCCGCGATGGAAAAATTACCCTGCCCGTCATCCATGCTTTCGCCAATGGAACCGATGAGGAGAAGGCGTTCTGGGAACGTACCATGGGTGAACAGGAGCAAGAGGAAGCTGACCTCATGACGGCGTTAAAACTCCTTAGAAAATACGATGCGGTTGAACATACGGTGAATGTCGCACGCCAATATTGCGACAAAGCGCTACAAGAGATCGCCGCCCTTCCGCAGAGTGAAGAAAAGCAAGCACTGCTTGAAATCACCGATTTCTGTATAAAACGCGCGTATTAAACCCATAACGTCATTACCCGACTTGTTCGGCTCATGACGAAAGATTAAGACTTGCATCTTCTTTCCATTGCGCCTAGAAAATGCGAATGATTATCAATTACAGGGATTACCATGTCGTTTAAATTCAAACTCATTATCGCTATTCTCGCGATTTCTACCCTAATCCGTTTCGTTGGCCCTGAACTCACGGAAGTTGAAAAACCAGCCGAACCGATAGAGCATGCATCGACCGAAACCCGCTTGCAGCATTATGAAGGCGAGGTCGTTGCAACGACCGAAATGGCTAAAGCCCTCCTGAATAAAAAGATCATGCGGATTGGCAAGATCATCGCCAAACCAAAATTAGAAGGTGCTGATTTAGAGAGCATCCATGAGCATAGCTATTCGCTCGAAACGGCAATTGATAAAATCCGTGCCGATAAAGGCGCTGAGGAAAAAATTATTGACGCAGCAGATGAAGCAATTCAAGCTCTACATTACGCCTCGGAGAACCATGAAGAAGCCGTAACACGGGAATGGTTCGGTAAGTTAGTGACCGCTTCAGGTAAACTTTAAAGCGCTGCACTTCTATCATCCTGAGGCTGCGCCGAAGAATCTTTTGATCCTTCGCTTACGCTCAGGTTGACAGAAAGCTACATAACATTCGCATCAAATACGATGACAATAAAATGCGAATGATTCTCATTTAACTATTGACACCCTTACCTATACCCAATACATCCATCTTTCTTAATTGAGAATGATTCTCACTACTAAAACTAAAAGGAGCCCTCCCCATGCTTAAACTTTCTACTCTGGCCGCCACGAGCCTTATGCTTACCTCTTCTTTTGCTTACGCGGCAGATACCCTGCCTTCTAAAGCTGAACTTTGGAAAATGATCCAGCTCCAGCAAAAGCAGATTGAAGCCCTACAAAAAGGCCAAAAGCAAACAGAGGCGACCGTAGAAAAGACCGTTAAGCAGGTTAAAAAAGCAGAAAAGAAAGTTCAGAACGTCGAAAAAATCGCCAATGCTGGAAGCTACAGTTCTAATGATAGCAGCATGGGCTGGTGGGATAAAACCTCCCTCGGCGGTTACGGCGAGCTTCACTATAATGGCGGCGATACAGACGAAATCGACTTCCACCGCTTCGTCCTTTTCGTAGGTCATGAGTTTAACGACCGCCTACGTTTCTTTAGTGAACTCGAAATAGAACATGCGCTTGCAGGCGAAGGCAAGCCCGGCGAAGTAGAGCTAGAACAAGCCTTCCTCGAATATAACATCACGGATACGCAACATGCGAAAGCCGGTCTATTCTTGCTTCCTGTTGGTATCCTGAACGAAACACACGAACCGAACACTTTCTACGGTGTTGAGCGTAACCCTATTGAGAAAAACATCATCCCGGCCACATGGTGGGAAGCGGGTGTTGGCCTCAATGGTGAGCTTGGCGAAGGCTTCAGCTATGATGTCGCGCTTCACTCTGGCCTAAACACGCCAACCACGGGCAGCAAAACCTTTAACATCCGTTCGGGTCGTCAAAAAGTGGCGAAAGCTTCTGCAAAAGATGGTGCAGCAACGGGTCGTATCAAATGGACAGGCCTGCCGGGCGTTGAACTCGCCACCTCACTTCAATATCAGCAAGATGTGGCACAAGGTTCTTTGACGGAGTCAGCAGATGCGACATTGTGGGAAACCCATGCCGCGATCAACAAAAATGGCTTTGGCCTACGTGCTCTCTATGCGCGTTGGGATATCAATGGTGCTGACGCCGCCGCTGCGGGCAAAGACGAGCAATATGGTTGGTATGTTGAACCATCGTACCGCTTTGCAGTGACGGACGAAGATGAGATCGGGTTATTTGCGCGTTATAACGAATATGATAACAGCGCAAGCACCAGCACCGACACCAAATTTACCCAAGTTGATTTCGGTGTAAATTACTGGCCTCACCCCAATGTGGTGCTGAAAGCAGATTATGCGATTCTGGATAATCCGTCTGGCACCGCCGATGATGAGCTTGTGAATTTGGGCGTTGGCTTCCAATTCTAAGCATGTACAAAGGGTACGTGAAATTTTTACTCCTACTCGTGACAGTTTTGCTGATGCCATTGACGGCATCAGCAAAAGATGTCTATCAAGACCCTGACACATTCGTTGCGGAGAGTTTTGACGATAAGGCGCCTAAAATGCAGCGCTATCTTCCAGACGAAGAGCTACAGAAACCAATCAATAAGATCATGCGCCATAAATATAAATTGCGGGCATTTCCTTACTGGCGCAAAGGTGATCGCACGGTTTGGATTTTAGAAGAAATTGGGAAATATAAACCCATCACCACCGGCATTGTGGTAAAAGAGGGTGTGATTGAAACGCTCAAAGTATTGGTCTACCGCGAAAGTCATGGCTGGGAAGTGCGCTACCCTAGCTTCACCGATCAGTTTAAAAACGCGAAACTCAAAAACAATAATAAGCTCGATACACCTATTGACGGCATCTCTGGTGCGACCCTTTCGGTAAAGGCACTGACGCGCCTTGGCCAGCTCGCACTCTTTTTCCATAAGCAGGTAATGGAAAATGGATAAAAAACCTCGCCGCAAAATGGGATGGCGCTTACGCGTACTACGCTGGCATCGCCAAATCGGCCTTGCCGCATCACTGCTCATGGTGCTGCTGGCCGTCACCGGTATTATCCTAAACCATAATAGCGCACTCGAATTACAACATCAGGAAATCAGCAGTGAGTGGCTGATGAATTGGTATGATATCGACCCTGCACAAGTGGCAGAAGGCTATACCGCCCCCCTCTCGCTTGACCGCGTGATGCTCGATTTACATACAGGAAGTTTCTTTGGCAGCTACGGTACGATCATGATGGATGCGGCGGCGATTATCTTGCTGCTGCTTACCTTTACCGGCATCTATAATTGGTACCGCAGCCCACGCAGGATGAAGAAATGAACCGCCGTCGCTTCCTAACATTGATGGGTGCGACCGCGGGCACGGCAATGCTCCCCATGCCGTTACTTGCAGCGATCAAAGACCAAAAACTCTATCGCTGGCGCGGTATTTTACTGGGCGCAGAGACCGGTTTCCAACTTTACCATGAGGAAGCGGGTGCTGCCAAAGCGCTCATCGACAAAGCCGTCAGCGAAATTCAGCGGCTAGAGAGCATCTTCAGCCTCTATCAAGCAAACTCCGCTTTATCAAAACTGAACCGAGACGGTTATCTGCACGAAGCGCCGAATGAGCTCACAACCCTCTTAACACAGGCAAATCACTATAGTCAGCTTACCAAGGGCGCATTTGATGTGACCGTCCAGCCGCTCTGGAAGCTCTATAGTAAGCACCCCTCGCCCACACCAAAACAACTGCAAGAGACGCTCGCGAAAATTGATTATCGCCATGTCGAAATTGATGAGAATTCCCTACGCTTAGCCCACCAATCACAAATCACCCTCAATGGAATCGCACAAGGGTTTATCACCGATCACATCACGCAAATGCTCAAAACCGAAGGCATTACCAACACACTGGTCGAACTCGGTGAGACTCGCGCGCTTGGGGGCCATGCAGATGGTCGGAACTGGAATATCGGTTTGCGTGATAGTGCCGGTGATATTAGCGATATCGTAAGCCTTGATAACCGCGCCCTCGCCACTTCTGGCGCTTATGGAACGGCGCTGGGTCAGCATCACCATTTGCTCAACCCACACACGGGTAAGAGCGCCAAGCATCATACGAGCGTGTCTATCCTCGCGCCCAATGCGACTTTAGCCGATGCTCTATCCACAGGCCTTTCCATCATGCCTTATGCGCAAGCAAGAGCCATTATCCATACATTGGACAATGTCGAAGCGCGCTTTAGCTAAGCTTGCGAATCCATTCGCGTATACCGGCTTCGACCAAATCTAACACCAGTTCGAACCCTTGATCCCCGCCATAATAGGGGTCCGGCATATCGCGATCCGTAAACATCTCGACCTTAGCCGTAGCGCCGCCGGGGCGATTATCCTGCAACCATTTCAGATGAGAGCCATCCATCGCTAAAAGATAATCGAACGCCGTATAATCTTGCGGCGTCACCTTGCGCGAGCGAAGCATCGACATATCATAACCACGCATTTGCGCCGCCAGTTGCGCTCTCGAATCAGGCGCTTCATCACGATGAAAAGACTGCGTCCCAGCGGAATCGCACTCAACATGCTTGATCCCCTCGAACATTACCTCCTGACGCATCACTGCATCAGCCGTCGGTGAACGACAAATATTTCCCGTACAGACAAATAAGAGTTTCTGTTTTGCTTGCATTACACGCGTTAGTAGAGCTTATTACGAGTCACAACAATGTCTATTCCACTTACATTATCTGAAAAAAGAGCTGAATCTGCATTACGCAAGCTTTCCGTGCTCGTTGTCGATGGCAACGAAACTATCCGCGAATTGGTCACCAAAGTTCTCGGCCACTTGGGTTTCAAGATGATAGACCAAGCGACAGATGGCTTTGAAGCCATTAAAATTATGCAAAGCAAACGCATTGATTTGATCGTCACCGACTGGGAATTGAGTTTTTCAGCAACAGGAGAAAAACCTTCCCCCTTTCCGAAAGAAAAAGAGGAAGAAGAGGAATCTTCCGATAGTCTGGAAATGGATTGGGGTGAGTTCCCGCCCGATAATGGCGCCAATTTTGTAAAACATATTCGCAGCAATGTAAGGTCACCTAACCGCTTTGTCCCTATCATCATGTTAACGGGGCCCACCAAACCTGACGCCGTTATTTATGCACGCGACTCTGGGGTGAACGAAGTCTTGATGAAACCACTCGATTCACGCAATCTGTGTAACCGCATCATCAACATCATTGAGAAACCACGCCCCTTTGTTACCGGTACCGGCTATCAAGGCCCATGCCGCCGCCGCAAAGAAATGGGTTGGGGCGGACGCGAAGAGCGCCGAACTCACCGCATTGAGATAATAAAATTTCAAGACCATAAAGGAATGAGCGAGTAATGACGAAGAAGCCTCACCCGCAGTTAATTACAGCCGATCTTTCGCTGAAGAATAAACTCGGAAAAAATGTTAATTTGAAAAATATCTTTAACGAGGAGCGGATTGCTGCAGGGCAACAAGCCATTCAAGAAGTGCAAGATGACTTCATCAGCGATATGACAGCGCAAATCACCCCTCTCATCGAAATGGGCCGCAAAAACCCTAATTCTGCCAGAGCGAGGGGATTGTTTATTTCAACCGCTGCCAGCCAAAAAGGGAAGGCGGAAAGCCTTGGTTATAAAGTACTCGCCCTCACTCTCAATTCACTCAGCGAATATAGCCAGAACTACCTTCCTGACGACAAACATGCCGCTATTATCGTGGGCAAACATATCGATCTTTTAGAAATTGCCTTACGCGAGAAAGTCGTGGGGGATGGCAGCAAAACCAGCAATGAAATTCTCGAAGCACTGCCGGAACTCATCGCCCATTTTCACCCTTCCGGCAAATAGCCATTAAACATACCGTAACGGCATGACTGATGCTTTTACTCAAATCGTGGCACGTGAAGTTGCCAACCTCATTGTCCAAAGTGGCCGCCAGATAAATGGCTTATCTCTCGATAATTCAACCGACGGATTTCAACTCACCCCCGAGCAAGTGCTGGAGGTGATGCAAGGTAACGGCCTATGGCTCACCCAATTTGAGAATGAGTTGGAGCAGAGTTTTCGCCACACCGCCGATAAAGCCCTCGATTACTGGCTGCGTAATACCGATAAGGAAATCCGCGAAAGCCTAACCGCACTGAGCCAACTCGTCGATATCCTCACCGAGGAAACTGAAGGTAACCTAACCACCCAATCTCGCAATAACAGCCAGAACACGCTTTCCAGCTCTCTATCGCGTATCACGCGGAAAGCCACTAAGGAGCTATTCGAGAGCCTTTTTAATCGCGATAAAACCACTCGCAATGAAACAGAGCGTTCGCAAGATTCCAGCAACCGCTATAAAGCCTCACGTGGACAAACTCAGGCACGATTGTCAAAAGAACTGGGACGCGGCAAGCGTTATACTTGATTCTACAGGCGCCCTGCAGTAATTAGGATGCATGGCAACAATAGGTACACATCTCTTCACATGGTTGAAGGGCACACAAGTGGGGTTCGATGAGTTCGGAAACCGCTATTTTGAAGGTCGTCGCAAAGCAGCGGACGGCATCCGTAAACGCTGGGTGATTTACGCAGGACTGGCTGAACCAAGCCAAGTGCCCGCGCACTGGCATGGCTGGCTACATTATACCAGCAACGAAATTCCAGATAATGATAACGCTCGCCGTTTCTTTTGGCAGAAGCCGCATCGTCCGAATATGACCGGAACATCTGAACGCTACCTACCCCCGGGCCACTTAGATAAAGGCGGTCAACGTGACGCGTCTGCCAGTGGCGATTACGAAGCATGGAGACCCTAACAAATGAATAAAACAAAACTTGAAACACTGGTCGGCACAGCCGTTATCGGTATCGCACTTTCTTTTTCTTACTTCGCTTACAATAGCAGTAACCTCAAAGAGATTGAGGGCTATACGGTGAATGCTCGCTTTAACAGCGTCGATGGCATAGGCAGCGGCTCTGAAGTGCGCATTGGCGGCATTAAAATCGGCCAAGTGGTGGAAATGGATTTAGACCCTAAAAGCTACGAAGCCGTGGTGAGCCTACAATTACGTGAAGATATCAAATTACCGGAAGATTCAACCGCAGCCATCGTAAGCGCCAGCCTACTTGGTGGAAAGTATGTCAGCGTTGAGCCAGGTGGCATGGAAGATATGCTCGGCGATGGCGATGAAATATCTTTCACGCAATCTTCCGTGAATTTTGAATCTCTAATTGGTAAAATGGTCCATAGCGGCGGCGGCGTGGAAGCACAATCTTCCGACGATAGTGAGTAAGCGTGCTACGCTACCTACTTTGCTTATTATTCTTTTTCGCCCTGCCTGTGCAGGCGCAGGAAACCATCATTGCTGAAGAGAGCGAAGATGAAATCTTCGAAGAAGAACCCATTATCCAGAAAAATTATACCGGCATGCGCTTTCGTGGCTTAAATAAAGTCACCACCCGTTCGCAAGAGACTGAAGCCACCATGGGCACCGTCACCCGCTTTGGTAATTTAGAGATCATCCCGCGTGGCTGTTGGATCGCCCCCCCCGACAAACGCCCTGAACAAGCAGGCCTGATGGAAGTGTGGTATTGGAAACAAGGCGAGAAACCTTCACTCGTATTCTATGGCTGGATGTTTAGCAGCTCGCCTGCCCTGTCATCGCTCAAACACCCTGTCTATGATATCACGATGCTTGAATGCATCGCTGAGGAGGTTGAAGAAGAGCCTGCCGAGGCAGGTGAAACAGAAGCAGTTCCCAAAGAGAGTCCAAACGAAGTGCCTGACGCAATCAAATCCGCCGTTGAGAAAATCAAAGAAACCGCTGAATAAGAACCCTATTCAAATAAGTTCAAAAACTCACCGTAACCTTCTTTTTCTAAATTTGCTTTAGCCACAAACCGTAACGCCGCTGAATTAACGCAGAAACGCTTACCACCTGCATCAACAGGACCATCATCAAACACATGCCCTAGATGCGAATCCGCTCCTTGAGAGCGCACTTCTGTACGCGGCGAGAACAATTTAAAATCCGTTTTATTGACAACATTCTCGGCTTTAATGGGCTTGGTAAAGCTCGGCCAGCCCGTGCCTGATTTAAACTTATCAGTCGAAGAAAATAACGGTTCCCCACTTTGCACATCAACGTAAATGCCTTCGGCTTTATTATCCCAATAGGCGTTCTTAAAAGGAGGCTCCGTGCCATCCTCTTGCGTTACATAAGCCTGCATTTCTGTCAACTTTGTTCCATTTACACTCATTCTAGGCTCCTCTTTGGCAAAGACATAATTGGCCGCTAAGACCACCAACCCTGCCATTAAAATCACTTTAAACATATGAACTCCTTTCCCTATTCTTCGTACAGGAAATGAAAAGCATTACAGTTTAAGCCGCAGCCTTAACACTCAAATTCGCTTTCAACTTCGCAGCGATCGCATTTAGGAACTCACGGCTGGTGAGATAACCTTGATCTTTACCAACCAGCAACGCCAAATCTTTCGTCATTTGACCATCCTCAACCGTATCGATACAGGCTTTCTCTAGCGCTTCGGCAAAGGCTACTACTTCGGGCGTATTATCAAATTGACCGCGATAGCGTAGGGCCCCACTCCAGGCGAAAATTGTCGCCATCGGATTGGTGCTGGTCGCTTTACCTTGCTCATGCTGGCGGAAGTGGCGTGTTACCGTGCCATGCGCAGCTTCGGTTTCAATTGTTTTTCCATCTGGAGTGATCAACACCGATGTCATCAGCCCAAGCGAACCAAAGCCTTGTGCAACAATATCGGATTGCACATCACCGTCATAATTTTTACAGGCCCAAACGAATCCACCTTCAGTTTTGAGAGCAAAAGCCACCATATCGTCAATCAAGCGATGTTCGTACCAAAGTTCTTTCGCTTTGAATTTCGCTTCAAACTCCTCTTCATACACTTGCTGGAAGATATCTTTAAAACGACCATCATACTTCTTAAGGATAGTATTTTTCGTACTGTGATAGACTGGCATATTCTGCAACAAGCCATAATTAAAACACGCACGTGCAAAGCCTTTGATCGATTCATCCAGATTGTACATGCCCATCGCTACACCCGGTGCATCAAACTTAAAAATTTCCCATTCGACGGGTTCACCACCGCCCTCAGGTTCAAAGCGCATCGTTAATGTGCCCGGCTCAGAGACGACCATATCAGTTGCACGATACTGGTCACCAAACGCATGACGACCCACGATAATAGGCTTATTCCAGCCGCCAACATATTTCGGGATATTCTTACAAATAATCGGCGCACGGAAAATCGTACCGCCAAGGATGTTACGGATAGTGCCATTTGGTGAGCGATACATACGCTTCAAACCAAACTCCTCCACACGTGTTTCATCCGGCGTGATGGTCGCACATTTTACGCCCACGCTATGCTCTTTAATCGCATTGGCAGCATCCACCGTAATTTGATCATCCGTCGCGTCGCGCGACTCAATGCCGAGGTCAAAATACTTCGTATCCACCTCAATATAAGGCTCAAGCAACAGCTCTTTAATCCACGCCCATAAAATGCGTGTCATTTCATCACCGTCAATTTCAACAATTGGGTTTGCTACTTTAATTTTTTCCATGTGCTTTGCCTCTTTATTTTGTTGCTCTATAGTTAACCTTAATAGCGTTAAGAGGCAATGATGAACCACGAACACTATCAGGAAAAATATAATCTTAGCTGCACCGAGCCTGAACAATTCTGGGGTAACGCTGCCGAGGGCCTACATTGGCACAGGCCATGGACAAAGGTGAAAGACACATCCTTCACGAAAGACGAGGTGCATATTCGCTGGTTTGAAGGCGGACAAATGAATGTAGCTGAGAACTGTGTTGATCGTCATTTGGCGACAAAAGCCAATCAGCCTGCCATCATCTGGGAACCGGATGATCCGTCGGAGGCGAACATCACCCTCACCTACGCACAGCTGCACAGGCGCGTAAATCAATGTGCCAACATGCTCAAAGAACTGAACGTGCAATCCGGCGACCGCGTGACAATTTATATGCCGATGGTGCCTGAAGCGGCCATTGCGATGCTGGCCTGCGCACGTATCGGGGCCATTCATTCCGTCGTCTTTGGCGGCTTCTCGCCCAGCGCTTTACGCGGCCGAATTGAAGATTGCGATAGCCATTTGACAATCACCGCCGATGAAGGATTGCGTGGCGGTAAACACATTCCCTTAAAAGCCAATGTCGATAAAGCGATTGAAGGGTTAAGCGAGCAAAAAACCCTCGTCCTCAAACGTACGGGCAGCGATATTAACTGGATCGAAAATTGTGATATCTGGTGGCATGAACTGGAAGCGACGGTCAGCGATGAATGCCCGCCGCAGCCTTTCGATGCAGAGCATCCGCTTTTCATTCTCTACACCTCAGGCTCGACCGGACAACCAAAGGGGCTGCAGCATAGCTGCGCCGGCTATTTACTTTACGCCATGCATACGTTCCAAAATGTATTCGACTATAAGCAAGGTGAGGTCTTTTGGTGCACGGCGGATGTCGGTTGGATTACTGGCCATAGCTACATGATCTACGGCCCACTCGCCGCCGGTGCCACGACACTCCTTTTTGAAGGTGTCCCGAATTACCCAGATGCCTCGCGCTTCTGGCAGGTGGTCGATAAATATAAGGTCTCGATTTTCTACACCGCGCCCACGGCCATCCGTATGTTAATGAAGGAAGGCGATGCACATGTAACAGGCACTGACCGAAGCTCGCTGCGTATCCTTGGTTCCGTTGGCGAACCCATCAACCCTGAGGCTTGGAACTGGTACAACGAAGTCGTCGGCGAGAAGCGCTGCGCCATTGTCGATACATGGTGGCAGACCGAAACCGGTGGCCATATGATTACGCCACTGCCCGGTGAATGGGAAACGAAGCCGGGTTCCGCGACTTTCCCCTATTTCGGCATTCAACCGCGCTTATTTGACGCGGAAGGTGTTGAGAGCCCAACGAAAGGCGCGCTTTGCATTGCCGATAGCTGGCCGGGACAGGCTCGCACCATCTGGGGCGACCATCAACGTTTCGTTGAGACCTATTTCAGCGCCTATCCGGGATATTATTTTAGCGGCGATGCCGCGCGCAAAGATGAGGAGGGCTACATCTGGATTGAAGGTCGCATGGATGATGTGATCAATGTATCTGGCCATCGTATTGGCACAGCAGAAGTGGAAGCCGCCTTAAATGGCCATACTGCCGTAGTTGAATCTGCCGTCGTCGGCTATCCGCATGATATTAAGGGTCAATGCATTTACGCCTATGTTATTCTAAACGACAGCTTCACATTGGACGATGAATTACGTCGTAGCCTGAATCAACAAATTCGCGCCGATATCGGCCCTATTGCGCTTTGCAGCAAGATTCAAGATGCGACCACCGGCCTACCCAAAACCCGTAGCGGCAAAATTATGCGTCGCATCTTGCGTAAGATTGCGGCAGGTGACATTAAAACGCATGCTGATTTTAGTAAACTAGGCGATATCTCCACCCTGCTAAACCCCGAAGCCGTCGATAAATTAGTAGAGGGACAACTCTAAATGCTACTCACTGTTTTGATTATTTTTCTACCTTTAGCCGGCCTCCTTTCTGGATTACGTCACTGGTTCTATGGCATACATATAGTGCTACTGGCAGCCATTAGCTGGTGGCGCTTCCCCAGTTTAGAGATCACAATTTGGCACCCTTATTATATCTATTTCCTCGGACTATCACATCTAGTGCTTATCACACTCATCACCTTCGCGGCTTATGGATGGGATAAAAGGCAGGCCCAAAGGGGTGGCTGGCGTGTGCCTGAAAAAACCCTCCATGCACTCACCTTTATCGGCGGCACCTTAGGTGCCCTTGCGGGCAGTAAATTCTTCCGACATAAAACCATTAAAGGGGCCTTTAAACAGATGTTCGTCGCGGTCGTCATAATGCAAGTGATCGCAGTGGGATTAGGAATTTGGATATCAAATTTCTAAATGATGCCTGGCCGCGCCACCGCCGTCGCTACTATCTTCGGTATTATTAGTAGGACTCACATTAGCAGCATTTACGAGACCTGCCGTCGTAACCGCGCCCGCTGCTTGCCTCATTTTCAGTTTCAAGTTTTGCGGGTTATCTGATTCCGCCAAAGCCACTTCCTCTGTCACTTCGCCGCGGATATAACGCGCCAACAATGCCTGATCGAATGTCTGCATACCAATGTCGCTATTACGCTCCATCACTTGGCGCATTTCCTTCACGTTACCTTCTTCAATAAGCTCGCGAATGAGACCTTCATTAAGCATAACCTCACTCACAATACAACGACCTCCCATACGGTTCTTGACCAAACGTTGCGAAAGAATTCCCTTCAGGTTCAATGCTAAATTCATCTGCACCTGACGGTGTTTTTCTTCTGGGAAGAAACTGAGGATACGCTCAATCGTTTGCGGACAGTTATTCGCATGCAGCGTCGCAAGGCACAAATGCCCCGTCTCCGCAAAGTTAATCGCATGTTCCATCGTATCCCTATCGCGGATTTCTCCGACCAACACGACATCTGGACGTTGACGTAGCGCATTCTTCAAAGCAGCCTCAAAAGAGGCCGTATCAATCCCCACATCGCGCTGGGTCACGATACAGCCCTTATGCGAATGTTGAAACTCTATCGGATCCTCGACGGTAATAATATGGCCTGATCCCTTTTCATTACGATGCCCAATCATCGCCGCTAATGACGAAGATTTTCCTGAACCTGTGGGCCCCACAACCAATACAAGACCACGCTTATGCATGACTAAATCTCGATAGGCCTCCCCTAGATTAAGATCTTCAAAAGTTGGGATGACGGTGTTGATACGGCGAATCACCATACCCGGTTCATGCTGCTGCATAAACACATTGATACGAAAACGCCCTTTATCCTGCCACCCGTAAGCGGAATTAAATTCCATGACTTCATCAAATTCCGCACGCTGCTTCGGCGTTAGAATTTCGTCAATTAAGCCATAAATAATATCACGTGTCAGAGGCTCACCAATCGCTTGAATGCCTTTTTCTGAGCGAAAACTCGCCGGACAACCAACGGTAATATAAAGATCCGAAGCCTGCTGCTCCAACATGGTCTGAAGTAAAACATCACGATTCAGTGTTTGCTCGCTCATTAGAATTGCCCTGGGTTAGCCGTAATGGGCTTTGGCGTATGTCCGCCACTATTTTTATCTTCATCTGCATCGGTCAGCAATAAACGACGTGCTTCTTCTGAACCAATAACCCCCTCTTCCAGCAAGTTTCTAATCGCATCTTTCATCAGAATCATTCCAGACTTACTGCCCGTTTGGATCATTGAATTAAGTTGTGGAATTTTATTTTCACGAATCAAATTTCGTACGGCTGACGTTCCAATCAAAATTTCATGTGCCGCAACACGCCCTTTTCCATCGGCACGCTTAATAAGCGTCTGCGTCACAATCGCTTCAATGGAGACTGAAAGCATCGCGCGCACCATCTCTTTTTCCTCTGCAGGAAAAACATCGATAATACGATCCACCGTTTTAGCCGCAGTGCTTGTATGCAATGTACCCATCACCAAGTGACCAGTTTCTGCCGCCGTCATCGCTAATTGAATCGTCTCCAAATCACGCATCTCACCTACCAGAATGATATCAGGGTCCTCACGCAGAGCACTCTTCAGCGCCTGTGAAAAAGACTTGGTTGAAACCCCCACTTCACGATGATTGATCAATGATCTTTTTGAATCATGAATGAATTCAACGGGATCTTCGATTGTCAGAATATGTTTCGCAGAAGTCTCATTAATATGATTAACCATTGCGGCTAATGTCGTTGATTTACCGCTACCTGTTGGCCCCGTTACGAGAACCAAACCACGCGGTAATTCAACCAGACGTTTTAAAATTTGCGGAGCATTTAACTCATCAAGTGACATGATGGTTGAGGGGATACTTCGCAATACAGCCGCAGGCCCGGCTAGCGTATTAAATGCATTCACCCGAAAACGCATACCATCGCCAAAGGTAATGGCAAAATCCAACTCTAAATCACGTTCGTAGTTTGTACGCTGGCTTTCTGTCAAAATAGAATAGAGCAGTTGCTTGACGACATCGGCTTCCAATGCATCCATTTTCATCGCCACCATATCGCCATTGATACGTAATAGAGGCGGATTGCCCGTCGAAAGATGTAAATCTGACGCTTTGTTCTTCTGAGCGAACATTAAAAGTTCGGTAATATCCACGTTGATCTACTCCAGTTTTTTAGGGATTACCCCTTGTTAGCTGGACTGATTAGACAGTAAAAAGGTTAATCTTTCCTGAATATGTGAGATATCAGTTGGGATTTTATCGCCTTTTTCAATCGCGCTTTTCACTGCAGAATAAACCTGAATCGCTTCATTCTTCTGACCCGCATGATCCAGCATGACCGCCAGATTATAACGATAGAGCAAATGCTCTGGATTCAACTCAATCGCACGGGCGATCTTCTCGATCGCATTTTCCATGTCACCTTGATTGGCATAGATCGTCGCAAGTTGCGCCGGAAGAACATCATAATGCGGGTTTTTAGATTCTAAGTCCAACAACTCACGCAAGGCTTTTTCAGGCGCTTCTTCGCTGACGAGCACAAGGAAGTTATTCAGCACCGCTGTGTTACGCGGCGAGCTCATTAAAAGCTTACGGTACAAAGCGCGCGCAGTATCATTATCACCCAGACGATGACTTACCGTCGCAAGCCCTAAGATTGCATCTTCGTGGCTCGCATCATTATCCAAAATAGCCTGATAATATTGCGATGCGAGAGAGAATCTCTCCCCTTGCATCGCCTCATAAGCCATGACTAAATAATCATTCACATTTAGATCCGGCTTTTTAATTTCGATCGAAATACCCAATGCTTCATGTTTTCTGATAAGCGGTTTTGAAATTTCTAAATCAGGCACTGTCGCACGTGAAATTTCCACTTTCTCATCAACCATTTTCACTTGCGGTGCATTTAGCCCGCTTGGAAAATTCCTGAGCATCATCTTGCTCTCTTTAGCGAGTTCTACTTGCTTGGCTTCTTCAATCACCACATTCGCATCACTCAGCTTTGCAATAGACTTATGAGCCCCTGGAAGCTTTTGCATAATGACTTCACTTTTCACCGGCACAGGCGCCTGCTTTGCAGCCATCTCCTGCACAGACTCAGTCACTTCAAGCGCTTTTGTAACAACGGCTACAGGTTCAGACGCTTCAACCGTTCCTGCCACAACGGCTACAGGTTCTGCTATAACAGCTGCAGGTTCCTCTACAATTTCTTGCACAACCGCAGCAATAGAAGAGCTAGCGACTTCCTCCACTATAGGCTCTATAGCAGCCATCTCTTCAGACATCACAGGCATAGGTGCTTGCTCAACAACAGGCACAACTTCTTGTGCTAAAATTGTAGTAGGTTTCTCTGATGGCATTTCCACACTAGCAACAGCAAGCGCTTCTACAGGAAGTTCTTCAGGCAGCTGAGTTGCCACTTCCTCTAGTTGCTCCACAATTGCCGCAACTTCTGGCAATTCTTCTACAGCTGCCGCTACAGGAATTTTGGCTGCCATTGGTTTCGCAACTTCTTTTGAAATAGAAGCGAGATTTGATACGGGCGGTACATTTATTAAATTCTCTTGAAACCGTTCGCGCATAAGCACTAGCGGAGGAACCCCCGCGTGCGCCATTCTCTCTTCACGTTCAATTTTTTGGATTTCCGGCGGAATGATAATCTGGCGCGTCCGCTCAATTGAGCTATGCTCTTCAGGCGCTCTTTCAATCACAATCGTCTTTAACGGCGCACCCAGACCCGTCGCTTTAGGCCGAACCATCATCGGCGCTGACGGATTAGGATTCACGATAGGCTTCACTCTCAAGCCTTCAGGCATCGCAATGTCGGCCTTAACTTCAGGTTCTTTCTCGCTATCAAAAACAGAAAGAATAGTATCCATGAAAGATTCCGGAACGCCCCCCTCCACCTCTGCTGCCTGAACAGTAACCGTGGGCTCGGCCACCATTGCGGGAACCACCTCGGCAGAAAACTCTCCCTCGAAAGGAACTTCCATTTCAACTGGATGTATCTCTTCAACAAATTCGGCCATGTCATCAACCGGCTGCTCTATCTCAAGTGGAGCAACCATTTCAACATTTCGCATCTCAACATCATCAATTTCGCTTGGCAGAGCAATAGGCACCACTTGCGTTTCAACCGAAGGAATACCTGCTCCGATAGATTTCTCCAAAACGGGATCCAGCTCAGCAGGCTGTAATGGCTCCAGCACTGCAGGGACAGCATCACCAACCGTTACGAGCGGCTCTCCAAAACCATCATCAAATTTTGGCGCAGCAGGCAATGCTCCACCCTTACTAAAACGCATGGGCCGGCGACGAATCGGCGCTATTTTCTGCGCCTCCAGCTTCCGATTACGCGCGACATAAGGCGAATCTTTTAGATAAGGACTCGCGCCAGACGTCTGGTCAGAAATTTTATAAGCCGGCACCACTTCTGGCTCGGCATCATCCGCATAAACGGTTGTTGAGGAGATCGCACATAAAGCAACTCCAGCCAATAAAGGCACCATGTAACCACGTAATTCGTGGATGTTTTTCTTGTTTTTATCCATTGATACAGCTTTCCCACCGTTCTAATTTCAGCTAAGCCGTTGAAACCGTTACGGTCACGCCTTATTAATGTGGCACGAGGCTTGCAAAGTAATTTTGTGAGAAACGCCATGAAAAATTGTATGAAATACATCACAGTCTTACTACTTGCACTCGCTGCGAGTATTCCTGCGCATGCAGGAAACAAGTTCATGACACTTAAACCGGCGGAACATACCCTCATTAACGGCAAGCATTTTATGGGATTAGGCGGCGGCAAAGACCCGATTAGACTGGCGCAAGAGAGGCAAGATTTCTTTAGTTTACGCAGACAATTAAACCCTCTTCCCGCACCCACTTATGTCGAACCGAAACCGATTAAAGAGCAACGACTCGAATCACGCGAGGCGCTAAAACAAGAGCCCAAACAGACCCAAGAAGAACTTATCACGGCGATTAAACCTGCCTCGAAAACAATCGACCATATCTGGCCGGTCGATGAGAATGTGAAATCACGCATCAGTTCGCCTTTCGGCTATCGCACCCATCCCGTAACCGGGAAATACGCCTTCCATGCTGGATTGGATATCGCCGCACCGACCGGCACAAGCGTGCTGGCCTCTGAACAAGGCGAAGTAAGCGATATTGGCCAACACCAAAATCTCGGAAATTATGTGAAAGTAGAACATGCAGATGGCAGCTACAGCCTCTATGGCCATTTAAGCAAAATTACCGCCCACCCGGGCAGAAAAGTCCGCCAGGGCCAAAAAATTGGCGAAGTTGGCAGTACCGGGCGCTCCACTGGCCCCCATTTAGATTATTCCTTACGCAAAGATGGCGAACCCATCGACCCAGCCAAGCACTTAAAACGCTCAGGCACGAAAAATATCGCTCTAAACAATTAGAGGTCGTCCCACCGGAACGACCTCTAATCTTATTACAAAATTTTGCGAATTACTCAACTCAACTTCTGGACTTCAGCATCAGATGAAACCTCAATCCCTTGAAGTTGTGCATCAATTGCTTTCTCAATCTCTAAGAATTTCTCCTTTTGCGATAGAGGTAAATGAAGTTTTACATGCAAACAGCTAGCTCTCAATCTCACTCCAAACATAGAGCTGGATTGAGAATCTGCTTCATCTCTGTCAAAAGTGTAAAATCTTTGAGAGCGAATTTGTTCGATATTTGCACAAATTGTTTTAGCTAAACTCTCATCCTCTTCTTTGTAAGAAATTTGAATATTAAGTTTAAAGAAATCAGCCGTAACCTTTGAAAGGTTTTTTAAAGTTTTCATAGAAATTTTTTGATAATAAAAAAATATAAGATAAAAAATAAGGGGCTGACACCTAATAATATTCTT
>JAQXAR010000004.1 GCA_029252805.1 Rickettsiales bacterium | reverse complement strand
CCATTTGCTCTGACACACCAAGGGTTAAGATAGCACGCCACTGGGAGACTGGAGAATCTTTTGACTGGCGTGATTACTTTGAAATTGAGTCAAATGCTTTTTCTCCCAGAGAACGAGTTGACGTCGTCACTACGCTAAATGATCTCGCTCAATTACCTGAATTTCAAGAAACACTTACCAGAAGTCAAAGCCCGCACATCAGAGAAGTATATGAAGAAGCTGCGAAACTGGCTTTAAAGAACGTAGAAACATTGGAATCAATGAACAAGAAGCTGGGTCTTTCAGATCAAATGGTTGTCAAACATTTAGAGCCAAATCTCCAACGGCAGAAAATACGTATAGGTAACTTATCCTCTGTTCGTCCTGGTAGTTTTGCAGATGCTTCTACGCGCTTCGTTTCCGTCGACTTTGATCTACTAAAAAGAGCTAGTTACGGTAGTGAAAAATATAAAGGAGATGGAAAGGGTATCACTCATAACTTTAGCTTACATGATGTATTGTATCATGAAATTAAGCATCTTTCTGATATCAATGTTTACAATAAATGCCTTATGGGGCAGCGCTTTAAAGCTGCAAATTTGAGTGGTGCACGCTTTGATACGGGTCCTAGTGGCTCACTTGCAGAGCGCAATAAGCATACGACAGATCGCTCAACCGAGCAGTATGCTATCGGCGCAACCAATCACGCAAGAAGTCGCTATTTTGATGAAGAAAAACGAGTTTACAAAGAACAAGATTCACCGGTAGATGAGCGGATCTCTTCAGAAAAAAACGAAAACTATATGGCTAAAGTAGAAATAGAAACGGAGTTCCCATTGCCTATACTCTCTAGAGAGGAGAAAGTACATACAGAGATTACACCAGAAAGCTTTATCAAAATGATTGTACATGGAGAGTCTAAAATAGAAAATGAATACGAAGTCCTCGATTCTATTCATGAAGATTACAAACCGAACTTACCTCAGCCTTCATCCTCAGTAAGGGCGGGAGATATAGATATTCCTCCCAATAAGATACCTGCCGCTTCAATTTCAGTAATACACTCCCCACCTTCTGTTCATCATGTTCAAGGACAGCAATCACATGGAATAGGTATATAATAATGAGCTTTACTGCACAATTATTAGCTAAACGCGGCCACTCTATAGAACGCCTGTACTATCTGCATGCTTTTATTGATGATCGTCTTGCTTACTACTTCATATTAATTGATCCGCCAAAAGAGCCTGCATTTTTGGCGGAGATACAAAAAGGCAACGCTATGATTGATCTTGAAGAATTCGCACTGGAAATTGTTGCAAAAGGATATGGAGAACCTTCAGAGGAACTACAACAGAGAATACAACAAAAATATAACGCTGTGGTCAAAAAACCTGAATAGTTGGTTTTTTCTATTTCAGGCAGACACATATGTGTCCGTTCAAATGGGGGGGCTAGTTCACACAAGAGCTCCCTTGTGGGGGATTCACGCACTATTTCCCATCATTAGCTGTGCAAGACGTTCTCCTCTTTACATAGCCAAGCCACCGGATACGCTCATGCATGAAGCAAATGCAGAGCAAGTATTATGTGGCTTATTACCGTGTCAGCACGGATAGGCAGGGGAAAAGCGGACTCGGGCTGGAGGCACAGCAGGAGGCAGTACGGCGGCATCTTAATTTCGGCGAGATGCTAGTGCGGGAGTTCACGGAGGTAGAATCCGGTAAAAAGAGCAACCGCCCAAAGCTGCTAGAGGCGTTAGAATTCTGCAAACAACATAATGCTACCCTACTTATCGCAAAACTGGATAGATTAGGCCGTAACGTCTCCTTTATCGCCAGCCTGATGGACTCAGGAGTCTCCTTTACTTGTTGCGACAACCCACACGCCTCTAAATTTATGTTACACATGCTAGCGGCCTTTGCAGAGCACGAGCGAGAGCAAATCAGCATCCGTACCACGCAAGCTCTCGCCGCAGCCAAAAAGCGCGGAGTCAAACTCGGTGAACATGCCAAAGCCCCTGATAACCAAAATGGTAATCGTGCAGAGATATTTGCGCGGACGATAGACATTCTCAAAGTTATCTTTAACGCCCGCTTTTGTTATAATAGCGCCTAGCCAGCTATCATAACTAACTTTAGCCGTCTCGCTGACGTTCTTGATCTCTAGCTTGATCATTAACGCTTTATTTTCTGACTCTGTGCGACCTCCAATAGTTTCGATTGGGGCATTATCAATGATGACTGAAAGGACTTTAATCTGAATATTTTCTAATTGAACAGCCTCTTTTGCATCGGCCCATATATCAGGTTCTGTAGCTTCTTTCTGCTTACCATCAGAACTAACAACTTTCTGTTTCGCTCCACTATTCCCCTCAATAGCCTCTCCGATCTCTGTGGCCGCATATACCCAAGCGGAGGCGATGTAGAGAGCGATTCCGCAAACGACTAAACCAGAGATAGCATAGCCCGCTCCAGTGCTCTTCTTGAGCGCGATAAGGACAACTGAGATTGCAGCCATAATCAGGCCAATGATACTTAGCGGCATGGTGATCACGCCAACAAAAGGAATCCACGCAATGACAAAGGCGGCAATAGGAAAGAAGTGGGAGGTGCGAGAGGAAGTGGAATATGACAGTTTCATGACAATGGCACATAAAGCCTCTCTGCTACTGGTGTGAAGAGGCAATTTGTGCAATAATGCGCTCGATTTTTGTATTTACAGGCAGGGGTTATAAAGAATTTCTCAAAGCGTGAAAATGAAGTGTGTGTTTTGCCATACGACTTTACATAAAGCACCCTTCAATTGCGAGCCACTCGCAGTGACATTACTTGCACGAGCGCCCTTCATCCATCATTGAGCGTACAGGATGGGTAAGTTGTCGATGGTTTTCTTGTTCAGGTTTAATGTTGGCATGGTAAGTCCTTTCTTGTTGAGTAAGCGACGAGTAAACATTTGATTGCTTAAACGTGCTGACTCGGACGTAACATGGCGGGGCAGGGTGACGAACTAAAATCATTGAATTACAGTGTGTTGCAGTATCAAAACGTAGGTAAGAGCACTGCACCGAAAATCCCCATAGTCCAACTTTTAATCAGTAGGCGCTAATCGTAACATAACTGTAGCATAAGAATAGAAACTACGAGCGAGGTGTGCTGCTCTCTGAAGGCGCCTTTTTTTCCTTCAATATGTTGATTAATAACAATTAATGTTTATATTTGTTCGTTTTTTAGCACCGCAAGTTAATCTTGGATTTATCTAAAAATCTATCTAAAGGTTTACTTGCATTAACCTTTTTATTGCATACTGAGAATATAAAGAAACACATGAGAGAAGTATGAAGTTATGGCTGATTCTACAGGAACAAACGGTGGTGAGACTATAACAGGCACTGCGGTAGCAGATAATATGTTTGGTCTAAACGGTGCGGATATCTTAAATGGCGGCGATGGAGCGGATATACTTTATGGTGATTCAATAACAACTGCCGAAGTGTTGGCGGCAAATCCTTCGATAACTTATAACGCCGCCACTGATTCGTACTACGAATTTGTGAATGGAGGCTTTACTCATGGAGCGGCAACTACGGGTGCAGCGGCTAACCAGGTAAATGGCCTAAGTGGGAGTCTGGCAGTCATCACTTCTGCAGCAGAGAATGCATTTGTATTGGGATTAACAGGCGGTGCCCGAACATGGTTGGCTGGTTCAGATGCGACGACAGAAGGCGAGTGGTTCTGGACAGATGGTCCTGAAGCGGGAACACAATTCTGGACAGGCGGCGCAGGCGGCTCCGCTGTAGGAGGAGCCTATTCGAATTGGGTGCCAGGTGATCCCTCAAATGGTAGCGGGGCCTGGGATTATGTTGAGTTTCGTGCCGACGGTACTTGGTGGTCTAATGCTAGCACTTCAAGCTTTTCTTATGTTGTTGAGTGGCATGATGTCACTTCCACTGAAGATAACTCTGCGGATACACTCAATGGCGGAAATGGCAATGACACACTCTATGGTCAGGGCGGGAATGACGTGCTTGATGGTGGCGCAGACAATGACACTATATTTGGCGGCGATGGCGCTGATAGCATCGATGGTGGCACGGGAGTGGACACCTTAAACGGTGATGACGGAAATGATACGATTAATGGTGGCGATGGCGCTGACATCATTAATGGCGGAAATAATAATGACACCTTAAACGGCGATGCCGGAAATGATGTCATTGATGGTGGCGCCAATCATGATGCCATTACGGGTGGTAGCGGAGCTGATACGATCAATGGTGGTACTGGACGTGATACGATCGATGGTGGCATAGATGATGATACCATTAATGGTGATGGCGGTCATGACAGTATTATCGGTGGTTTAGGGGATGATACTCTTAATGGTGATGGCGGTCGTGATACGATTGAAGGCGGTGCAGGTAGCGATACGATTAGCGGCGGTAATAGCACCGATAGCCTACTAGGGGGTGACAATGATGATGTTATCAATGGTGATGGCGGCAATGATACTATCGATGGTGGTAATGGTAACGATGTCGTTAATGGTGGAAACAATGATGATAGCCTAGATGGTGGTGCTAATAGCGATACCGTTGATGGTGGCGCGGGTGCTGATACTGTAGGCGGTGGTGCCGGTGAAGACTTAGTTGAAGGTGGTTCTGGCTCTGATACTCTCAGCGGTGGTGATGATGATGACTTTATTGTAGATGTTGATTACGAAGGTGCTGGTGGGTACGATGCCGCGGGTGCTGATACACTTTCTGGAGATGCCGGAGATGATATCCTTGTTTCTACTTCAGGTGCCGATCAATTATATGGCGGTGGCGGAGCAGATATCTTTGTGTTTACTCCATTTGATGCAGTGATCGATGCGCGAATTTATGATTTCTCTCAAGGAACAGACTTGCTCTACTTGATCGATTTGACGGGAGCTTACAAGATAGATACGAGTTACATATTTGATTTTGACAATGATTTCACGACTTCGGTGGGTGGGGGGAATACCACTCTTACCTTTGGTAATGGTAGCACAATCCAGATTGATGGAGTCACAGCTCTTACAGTGGCTGATTTTGACGGACAGCATCTCTTCTAGAGCCTAACCCGAGAGCATGGGTTTTGAAGAAAGTGCAAGCGAATCCATGCTTGATGGGGTTCGAAAGGCCATCCAACGCTACGAGGAATATACGGGGTTTAAGGACTTCATTTGCATAGCTGATGGTATGAATGATTCCAGAAAATAGTCCCGACTATGCTCCTATTGCACCTAAGAGTTCATCGAGGCCCTGCGATAAATTTTGCTCGATTTTGCCGCCCTGACCAGTCACTTTTTTCGCGAGGAATATCTTGATGGTCTCCACGTATTTCTGCAGCACTAAGTTATGGCGTCTGTTTCCTAACTCAAAGCCGTCGCGCAGGAACTTGTAGATGTCATAGGCGGTCTCAGCCTGCAGACTGTAATTGAAGGTGCCGCCGTGTGCGCGCATTGAAAGCAGGCTGGCTTTGCATTCTTCCAGCGCACCTTCATCAGTATCAAGGATAACCTGGCTGGCTGCTTGTTCCAGCTTTTCCACATCCTCTGCGACCCACTTCAAGCATTCAGGACTGAAGGAATTAATGGTTTTCTGTGCTTCGGTTAAGATTCTTGGGGTAATAACTTCCTTCAAGCTTTGCTGTAAACCGATCTTCCGACGAAGCTCTTGTTGTGCAACAAGTTGCATCGGCCGGTTGCCCTCTTTTGTAATCTGAATTTTATCTAATTTCAGGAACATGACGGGCTGCATAATGCGACGATTTTTATCTACAGTTCTTTTGATTCGTCGTCGACATGGGCCGGTAAAACGTTCCCAAACGATGAAGTCACGAGGAAAATCAATAATATTCTCTAGATGCTGGTAGAGAGTTTTGGTGGTGTATGGTTTGACCAGAAACTCTGTTACACCCATATCTCGGGCTTCCATCACATCTTCTTTGGTGGCGCGGGCGGTCAACATGATTACTGGCAGCAATGCGAGCTTAGGGTCTTCTGATTTACGCAACTGGAGGATCAGGTTAATGCCGCTCAATGACTTGGTGTCCCATTCTGTGATCAGAATATCAGCAGGTTCAGACTTCATCATCTCCAAAGCCCTTTTTCCGCTTTTCGTAATGGAAATATTGCTCAACCCCAGTTTACGCAGAGTTCGCTGCAGCAACTCTGCCATATGGAAGTCGCTGTCTACAATGATAATACGTGCTTTAGTAAGGTCGGGATTTCTTTTTTTCATCTGTCTACTCATGGTTGTTTTAACATGCGCCTCATGCGAATTTTATAAGTTCTTCATTAAGCGGCCGCTAATTGGATATATAATTCTGTTAGTTACAAAAAATGGTCGGGGCGGTTGGTCTTCAGTTAATCGACTGTAGTTCCTGAATATGTCATTTTTATTACAGTTTTTAATTTATTAGAAGATACAGCCAAGGGTTGCAGTAAATCGCAGTAAACTCAAAGAGGAGAGTGATTGATCTATTTTGTGGATTGCTAGGGGGTTACCTAGTTAAGAAATAAGTCGGAGATGCACCCTAGATTTCCCTTACGAATTTGTAATGCAATTTTATGCTTATAGCGGCTATAACGCCTTATGGCGTTACATATGATGAAATTAGTCGTGGGCATGGATAGCTTGCAGGAATTTGCGAAATGGCAGTCGCATGAACGGCTCGATTTTAAAGGTCGTGCAGTGAATGTGGTTTATACGCGCCATATGCCTAAGCAGGTGACTGAGATATTGCTCAGCGGCGGTTCGATTTACCGGGTGATTAAAGGGGTGATGCGTTGTCGGCAGAAAATTCTTGGGTTTGATCGGGTGGAGACATCGCAAGGTACTAAATCCATTATTTATACGGATACAGAAATTATGCGTACTCATCCATTGCCCAAGCGTGCATTTCAAGGCTGGCGCTATTTGAAAGAAGATGGCACCCCGCAAGATGTGGCCCCTTATGCGGTGGGCGATGAATTGCCTCCAGCAGAGATGGAAGCGGAGTTGAGCGAGCTTGGGCTGCTTTAGCGCGCGTACGAATTATCCAATCGCCTCTTGTATCTGCGCGATAGGCATCTATGTTTAAGGTATGAGTCAATTAGAGATTATTTCTGCCAAGTTCGGCATGGGCCAAAAAATCCGTCATAAGTTGTTTGATTACCGTGGGGTGATTCTGGATGTAGATTCAGATTTTCAACTCAGCGATGATTGGTACAAAAAGATGGCGAAAACCCAGCCAGCCAAAGATGAGCCATGGTATCATGTGCTCGTGCATGAATCCGCGCAAATGACTTATGTGGCAGAAGCAAATTTGCAAACAGATGCATCTGAAGAGAAAATTGACCACCCGGTGATTGATCTCTGTTTCGATATTGACGCACAAGGCAAATACCAGCGCCGTTTGAACGTCCAATAATTCCTGACAGCTTGACGTTTTTTTAACATTCATCAAGTATGGTGGATGTAGGGTACAAAATAATGTCAAAAACTTTTTCACATGCTTCAAGCCGCGCGCCTTCTTTGCAAGATTGGGCCGGACGGTTTGTATTTATCGCGTTGTTCTTCGGCTCGGTATTATTGGTTGCGATTGGCCGCTTTGAAGATACGAGTATGGGCCAGGTACAGCAGAAGGTTTCAGGCTTCTTGGCTCCGATTGGTAGCTTTATTGCAAGCCCCGTTGAAACAAGCTTAACTACGATGACAAACTTCCAAACCGCATTGAGTAATGCCACCAATGCGAATCAGCTGGCCGCAGAAAATGTCGCACTTCAGCAATGGAAATTACGAGCGGAGCAGCTGCAAGCCGAGAATACCGCCTTGCGTCAATTGATGAAAGTGGTGCCGGTCATGAACACGGTCGATCTAACCGTACGTGTTTTGGGTAGCGTGGCGGGCCCTTATAGTCATCAACTGCAATTAGCCGCCGGTTCAGATGATGGCGTCAAAGAAAATATGGCGGTGGTGGATGGACATGGTTTGGTCGGTCGTGTGATGGGCATGACGGGTAGCAGTTCGCAGGTGTTGACACTGACGGATATTAATTCGCGCGTGGCAGTAGTAACGGGTAAAAGCCGAGAACATGCCGTAGTAAAAGGCTTAGGCGAAGGGTATCTGGGGCTCTATTACCTGCCAGAAGATACGAAAATTCAATTGGGCGAGAAGCTTTATACCTCCGGTGATGGCGGGTTAATGTCTGCCGGTATTTTAGTAGGTGCCGTGGTGGAGATCACTGAAACCGGCGTTACCGTTGCACCCATCGTGGACCGAGCGCGCTTAGATTACGTCCGCCTGCTCATCGCTTCCGATGGATAAGTCGGCCGAGTGGCGAGATTTTATCCCCGTGTTGTTAGCGGTGCTGGTGACGCTAATCGCGCCGCATCTTTTACCTTCTGAATTACGAAATATTGCGCCGCCTTTAGGCTTGGCGGTGATTTTCTTTTATTTGCGTCGCGGTGGGTTTCCGCTCTGGGCAGCCGTCATTTGCGGTGTGTTACTAGAGATATTACAGGCGATGCCTTTGGGCGTTGGTGTTTCTGCGGCTTTGCTACTTTACGCCCTAGCACGTCGACGTGAGGAGCGTCAGGAAGCTTCAAGTTTTGCACGTAATGCATTTAGGCATTTTTGGGTTTCGGCCCTCGTTATGCTGTGGATTTATCTTTTAATGTCGCTTACACAAGCGCAATTCTTCCCCATTGCGGCGCCGCTTTTGCAATGGTTGGCTTTAGGGTGCAGCTATCCGTTGATTTACGCCTTTTGTCATGCCATGCATCGACCCATGAGCAAATCAATCGCATCGCATCTGTAGTGTTAAAAAATGAACTTTCATAAACGCAAAGATTTAGAACATCCGGCCATTAGTCGTCGGGCGGTGTTGCTGGGTGCACTGGGCTTGGGTGGCATGGGAGTGCTGGCTGGTCGGCTTTATTATCTGCAATTTATTCGGACCAAACAATTTGCCATGTTGGCCGAAGATAATCGGGTGAAGTTGCAAGTCTTGCCGCCCATCCGCGGGAAGATTCTTGATAGAGAGGGCAAGGCGCTAGCCGAGAATGAGAGCGTTTTTCGTCTGTTCTTGGATTTAGATAAAAACCCTAATCCACGCGAGAGTTTGGCCAAATTACAGCAATGGGTGAGTTTGAGCGAAGAAGAACTAGAGCGTATTGAGAAGCTTCTTAAGCGCCGCCGTGCCACGGTGTTGATTAAAGAAAATGTGCCGTGGGATTCCGTGGTGACCGTCGAGCATAACATCCCGCAACTGCCGGGCGTGAGTATCGAGCAAGGGCAACAACGCATTTATCCCTTGGCCGAGCAAGCCGCACATGTGATCGGGTATGTCGGGGGCGTAAAGGATGCAGAGAAGAAGAGCTTTTATCGTTGGGCAGAGGCCAAGGCAGGACGTCAGGGTTTAGAGCGATCAATGGAGGAACGACTGCGCGGTGAGCCCGGTTTGCGTCAATTGGAAGTGAATGTGCACGGGCTTGCGCTGCGTAAACTGGATGAACGTCCGATCGTTAAAGGGCAAGATTTGCAGATGAGCCTACATCGCGAATTGCAGGCCTTCACTTATGATACGCTATTGCAGCAAGAAAGCGGCGCCGCGGTGATTATGGATGCGCGCAATGGTGAAGTGCTTTCCATCGCCTCCGCGCCGTCCTTTAATTCGACCGTGATGAGTCAAGGCATCGGCCAAATGGCTTGGAATAAACTGCGAACGAGCGAGAAATTCCCCCTACTCGATAAATCGATTACCGGCCAATACCCGCCGGGATCTGTCTTTAAAATGATGACGGGGCTTGCGGGGTTAGAGTCAGGAACCGCGGCGCCGCATCGCCGAGTTCATTGCCCAGGGCATTTCCGTGTGGGTCGTCAGCGCTTTAATTGCTGGCGCGTGGGCGGTCATGGACAGATGGATTTGCGCAATGCTTTGATGCAAAGTTGCGATACGTATTTTTACACTATCGCGCATGAAACGGGCATGGAGAAGTTGGCTGAGATGTGTGCACGTTTTGGCTTGGGGCAGAAGACCGGCGTGGATATTCCGGGTGAAAAAGGCGGCCTTATTCCCGGTGCCGATTGGAAACGTAAATCGTACGATCAGCCATGGTTCCCGGGTGATACGGTCAATGCTTCAATCGGACAGGGCTATGTGTTGACGACTCCGTTGCAGCTCGCTTCGATGACGGTGGCGTTGGTCAATGGCGGCAACTTGCATCGCCCGCGTTTGCTGCAGGAAGAAAAGAGCCAGCGGTTGGGCATTGACCCTGCCCATTTAGACGTGATTCGTAGCGGGATGGATGCTGTCGTGAATGCCCCGCGTGGCACTGCACGAGGCTCTCGCCTGCCGGATGTGGATTATTTGATGGGCGGTAAAACGGGTACAGCGCAGGTGCGTAAAATTAAGATCCGTGGACAAAAGCAATCGGAGCTTCCTTGGAATCAGCGTCACCATGCGCTGTTTGTTGGCTATGCACCGCTAGAGAACCCGCGTTATGTTTGCTCTGTTGTGATCGAGCATGGTGGTGGGGGGAGCGCTGTGGCGGCCCCAGTTGCGAAAGCACTTCTTCTTAAAACCAAGGAGCTGCTGGGATGATCAGTCACCGTGATGAGCTGAATTTCATGCAGCGCCTTGGACAATTAAACTGGGTGCTGTTGCTGCTTACATTGCTGCTGGGCGGTATTGGTATTGCGATGCTTTATTCGGCCTCAGGCGGCGACTGGCTGCCTTGGGCAAAAGCGCATAGCATCCGTTTTTCCGTAGGCTGCGTACTGATGTTGGCCGTCGCCGCGATGCCGCTAAAATTTTGGTATCAGTCAGCCTATCTTTGGTATGGGCTAGGCGTAGTGCTTCTGATCGTTGTGGAAGTGATGGGGCAGATGGGCATGGGTGCTCAGCGCTGGGTCAATATTGGTGGTATGACCATTCAGCCTTCTGAATTTATAAAATTAGCGGTGATTTTGGCCCTTGCAAGATTTCTTCACACGCTGCATCCGATGGATCGCAAAAGCCTTATCTGGATGATTCCTCCCCTTGTGCTGATAGCGCTCCCTACAGTGCTCATCCTAAAACAACCCAACCTTGGAACGGCAACTATTCTAGTCGGTATCTCGTTGGCGATTTGGTTTGCGGGAGGTTTGCTGTGGCGCTACGTGCTACTGGGACTTGCAGGGATTGCCGCTGTGGTTCCGCTCAGCTGGAATTTTTTGCTGCATGATTACCAAAAGCAACGTGTGATGACATTCCTTGATCCTGAATCCGATCCGCTTGGTGCAGGCTATAATATTATCCAGTCGGTCATAGCGATCGGCTCGGGTGGGCTAGAGGGAAAAGGCTTTGTCAAAGGCAGCCAAGGGCAGCTCGACTTTTTGCCAGAGAAACATACGGATTTCATTTTCACCATGCTGGCTGAGGAGTTTGGGTTTATCGGTTGTATCGGGCTTTTATTTATCTTCACCCTTTTGTTGGGCTATGCGGTGGCAATCGCCATTCGGGCAAGGCAGCGTTTTGGTGGCATGGTGGCAACGGGTGTCGCTGCGATGCTATGGCTGCATGTAATGATTAATACCGCAATGGTGATGGGCCTTATTCCTGTCGTTGGTGTGCCGATGCCATTTTTGTCTTACGGCGGTACGATCCTGTTGGCGACCTGCCTCGCTATGGGCCTGTTGCAAAATATCTATATCAATCGTGATACCGTATTAACGCGCAATAGTTGACCGCAGGCGGCAGCTCTAGTAATTCTCATTCAACAAAATTTAGGAGAGTTATCTATGGGCGCACTATCAGGAAAATCAGCATTAGTCACCGGCGCAACAGGTGGTATTGGCGAAGCGATTGCGAGAAAACTAGCGGCTGAAGGCGCCAAAGTTGCGCTCTCCGGCACACGCGAAGAAAAGCTAAAAGAAGTGCAAGCGGGCATTGATGGTTCAATTATTCTTCCCGCCAATTTAGGCGATGCCGAAGCGATTAATGGCCTGATTGCCGATGCGACGGAGCAGCTTGAGGGTATTGATATCCTTATTTGCAACGCCGGCGTGACCAAAGATAACCTCACCATGCGTATGAAGGATGAGGAATGGGAGCAAGTGCTTCGCATTAATCTCGATGCGGGTTTCCGCCTGAACCGCGGCGTGTTACGCGGCATGATGAAAAAGAGATGGGGCCGTATCGTAAATATTACCTCTGTCGTAGGTACAATGGGCAATCCCGGTCAAGCCAACTACTGCGCGTCAAAAGCCGGCCTGCAAGGCATGAGTAAATCGATCGCAATGGAAGTGGCGAGCCGTGGCATCACCGTGAATTGTATCGCACCAGGTTTCATTAAAACCCCAATGACCGAGGCGTTAGACGAGAAACAAACCGATCGTATCACCAGCAATATCCCCGCAGGTCGTTTTGGCCTACCCGAAGATATCGCCGCTGCCGCTGCCTTCCTAGCCAGCGATAATGCAAGCTATCTGACCGGCCAGACCTTGCATGTTAATGGTGGATTGTTGATGGTTTAGGCTCCTATTTCTTGCATTCTGTTATTTCATGTGCTACCCAACGCATAGAAACCCACTGGGTGTAAGACAACTATTTGAATAACAAGGATAATCAAATGAGTGATATTGCTGATCGCGTAAAGAAAATCGTAGCTGAACACCTAAGTGTGGAAGCAGACAAAGTCGTAGCAGAAGCTAGTTTCATCGACGATCTAGGCGCTGATAGCCTTGATACTGTTGAACTAGTGATGGCTTTCGAAGAAGAATTCAACATTGAAATCCCTGATGAAGCGGCTGAAAAAATTCAGACGGTTCAAGATGCAGTGAATTTCATCCAAGAAAATTCATAAGCGAATACGCTTAATTTAATTAAAAACAGGGGCGCTTTTTGTGCCCCTGTTTTCCATCACACATAGGAGATTTCTCATGAGACGTGTCGTTGTTACAGGAATGGGTTTGATTACACCGCTTGGTGCAGGTGTCGAAGCAAGTTGGAAACGCCTCATTGCAGGTGAAAACGGTTTCAAGAATATCGATAATTTTGAGACGCATGACATCCCTTGTAAGATCGCTGCTTATGTGCCCAAAACAGGCGAAGGCGCTTTTGAGATTGATAATGTGCTGGATAAAAAAGATCAGCGCAAAATGGATGAATTTATCCATTATGGTATTGCCGCTGCAGATGAAGCGATTGAAATGTCTGGCATTAAAGACATTATTGAAAAAGAAGCGGAGCGTATTGGTGTTCTGATTGGTTCGGGTATCGGTGGTTTGCCAGCGATTGAACGTACGGTTCAGCTGATTGCTGAGCGTGGTGCAAAACGGGTTAGCCCTTTCTTTATTCCTGCATGTTTGATCAATTTGGCCTCAGGCCATGTTTCGATCCGTCATGGTTTGAAAGGCCCTAATCACTCGGTGGTTACGGCATGTTCAACAGGCGCGCATGCGATTGGTGATGCCGGTCGTTTGATTTCTTACGGTGATGCTGATGTGATGGTAGCAGGCTCTGCTGAAGCCACTATTTGTCGTACGGGTATGGCGGGTTTTGCTGCTGCACGTGCGCTATCGACCAGCTATAATGACACGCCTTCAAAAGGCTCCCGCCCATGGGATAAAGGCCGTGACGGTTTTGTGATGGGTGAAGGTGCGGGTATTGTTGTATTGGAAGAATATGAACATGCGAAAGCGCGTGGTGCGACGATTTATGGCGAGCTTGTGGGCTATGGCCTATCAGGTGATGCGCATCATATTACCGCGCCTGCCTCCGATGGTGATGGCGGCTTCCGTGCGATGCAATCAGCTCTTCGTAATGCAGGTCTTGAGACGTCGGATGTAGATTATATTAATGCGCATGGTACTTCAACGCCGCTCGGTGATGAGATTGAATTGGGCGCGGTGAAACGCCTCTTTGGTGAAGATGTTCACAATCTTTCGATGTCATCGACTAAGTCTGCGATTGGTCACCTTCTCGGGGGTGCGGGTAGTGTGGAAGCGATCTTCTCATTACTAGCAATCCGCGATCAAATTGCGCCACCCACGTTGAACCTAGAAGATCCATCTGAGGGTTGCGATATTGATCTCGTGCCTCTCAAAGCGAAGAAACGCGAAATTAATACCGTGCTTTCTAATAGCTTTGGTTTCGGTGGAACGAATGCTTCTGTTGTGATGAAGAAGATTTAACCCTATATTTAGGGCTATGGACTTTCTAAACCGACCAAAATCTACGCTACGTCTGGGCGGAATGCTGGTGGCAGCATCGCTTATCATGGCGCTGATTTCGCAATATGGTTTTGAGCTCTGGCCGTGTGACTTATGTATTATACAGCGCTATCCTGCGGCGGTGGCAGTGGCGATTGCTATTATGGCTGAATTCCTGGGTCGCCCGCGCTTTATGTTGGCGCTCTTTATGCTTGCTTGCCTAGTGACGGCGGATATTGCGCTCTATCATACGGGAGTAGAGCAAGGCTGGTGGCCGGGACCAACGAGCTGCAGTGGCGATGGTCTCTCCGGGGCGGTGCTTTCCCTAGAAGAACTCAAGTCTGAGATTATGGGCGCACCACTGATTCGTTGCGATAAGCCCGCCATTGAAATCATGGGAATCACCATGGCGAGCGCCAATGTGCTGTTCTCAGGCCTCTTATTTATGATGGCATTTATGGGACTGATGAAATCACGTAACGGAGTCGAGAATGTCGAAATTAACGGATAAACCTTTGCCGGGAAGCCTGTCAGAAGAGGCCGAATTAGAAAGCATGATTCGTGTGAATCATGCGGGTGAGTATGGCGCGAAGCGCATTTATGAAGGCCAGCTCGCTTTCATTAAAGATACCGATGCTAAAGCCAAAATTCAGGAAATGGCTGAGCAAGAAGAGGCCCATTTAGAATATTTTGATTCGCAAATTAAAGCGCGAAAGGTGCGTCCGACGGCGCTGCAGCCGTTGTGGCATTTAGGCGGTTATGCGTTAGGTGCGGCCACGGCCATGATGGGTAAGAATGCAGCGATGGCTTGCACGGTTGCTGTCGAATCTGTCATTGACGAACATTACGCTGAGCAAGAAGCGATGCTCGGCAAGGATGAGAAAAAGTTAAAAGATAAAATCACTCAATTCCGCGCCGAAGAGCAAGAACATCACGCTACCGGCCTTGCAGAGGGTGCTGAAAATGCTGTGGCCTATCCTGTGCTTTCCGCAGGTATCCGCGGTATTACCAAGCTTGCCATTGAGCTTAGCAAGCGAGTTTAATTCGCCGGAATAATATCGCGACCGTTCATTTTGGCGGTGTAGGGCACGCGCGACGAGAGTTCATCGCCTTGGGCGTAGCGTTTGAGGATTTTCTTCTCGTAAACAGTCAATATGTCTTCGATTTTTGTATCTCCGTAATCTGCGCGTTCATGCAGGTAGCGCAGTCCCGCCTCGTTGGCGAATGTATCGGCGACTTCGGCCTGAGTGCTCTGGCCAATAAATTCGCGTTTGATGGTTCTATTTAATGTGAGCGTCATGCGCGATTGCCAGATAGGTTCGCGGCGCTGGGTGAATTGATTGGTCGAGCTACGACGCATGGTTCGGTCGATCCATTCGCTGGTTTTATCGATCCATTCCAACGCATCATCGGCGTCAATCGGGATGGCATGCAGCCGTTCGCGTTTGCGGAATAGCCCTTCATGCACGGGACGCATTAATTTGCTGCGTAGCAAGGCCTGCCACGCCAAGGCGCGCGCCGTTTTCTTATTCTCGCCGACACAAATAAAGGAGATCGGATCTTTATCGGTTTTCTTAGTGGAAGCCTGAATATGGTAAGTCTTGGTTTTACGATTCCAGTGTCGCTCCACATGGATATTCGCCTCTTCGGCTTTCTCTTTCAACAGGTCAATCATGGTAGAGTTGGGCGAGGTAAGCTCCTTCATCCCGGCTGCCGTCATGAGGCGTAACGCGCGTGGCAGCTTAACCTTCTGTGCGGGTACAAGAATATCGAAGGCCAGTCCGTGCAAGAGTTCAATCCTTGCATGGTGACGGGTGGTTTTACCCCAATATCCAATCGAGAAGTTCGGCGAGAAGAGCGTTTGCTTCGTCGCCTCTGCCACTGTTTCATGCGGCACTGGATTCAGGCTCATGCTCGCGACAATGGCACCTTTGGCGATGAGTGAGGCATGGGTAGAATGAATTTCCCAAACATAACGAGTTTCGAGATATTTCAAAAAACCTTTGGTGAAAGAAGGGTTGCTCTGAAAGCGGTGGAGCAGGGCATCTTGCAAGTTCCGCCAATCCTCGCAATTTTTCTGGAGCCAGCTTTGCGAATCTTCATCGGCAAAGGCAGCATCTTGGGCAGCATCTTCAGGGGTTGGAATTCTCATTTCAACCAGTAATGTCGCTAAATCCGAGGGTTCCTTTAAGCGCCCTTCTTGCATGCGTCGTAGGATTTCAGAAGCGGGAATACGGTATTCTCGTTTTTGATGAGCCGCCAAATGCAGGGCGAGGGGGAAGCGTTTCTCAGCAGAGAATTCAGCAATGGCGGTACTGCGTTCCCGATGGTTATCCATTTCGAGGGCGTTGAGCACTTGCAGTTCGGCCAGTTCTAATTCGCGTTCAATTTGGGTGAGCATGAGTTTCTGCGCCAAGCGTTCCCGCTCGGTTAATTTACGGCTCGATTGATTCAGGTTAATCTCACGTGCAAGCGTGTCCATTTCAATAGAACTATAAGGCGGGTGATTAATACCGCTATCGAGCCTTATGACCATCGTCTTGGCGAGCTTTTGGCATTTATCAAGTGCGAGCTTTGGTGAGAGATCATGCAGAAATGCGGCTAAATATTTATGCAGATTTTTACGGCATTGTTTGCGGCTGGTTTCACGTTCAGACAGTCGCAATTGACCCACCCATTGCACTAGCTTCGCGCCATTAGAGGGAATGTCTTTCTCAGGATGAGCGCGTAAAGTTCCGATAGAATGGGTGATCTGTTCAAGCGTAATATCAGGCACGGCGTGATTGATACGGAAAGCAATTTCGGCAATGGTTTCGCTTACCCAATGCTGCATGCGCTGGTTTGGAATATCTGAGTATCGGCGTATGGGGGATGTGACGTGGGAATAGGCATATTCGCCCAACGCTGCATGGCGGCTGCGGCGAGCGGCATAAGTGGCGCGATCGAGGATTAATTTGATATTACTGTGATGTGATTTTATGAGTGCTTGGCGCGCATCAGTGGCTTCGCTTAATGTCTCATAACCTCGGTGAGTATTGATCCCGTCAAGCTTCACCTGATGCACTCGGAAAAGATAAGGCAAGTGGCAGGCATCAAAGAAACGGGCATTGGCGCGATTGGCTAATAGGGCAGTTTCTTCGACCATTTTACTGGCGGCGCTATCGCGGGCGGAGAGTTCTATCACGCTGCCCTCTTCGCTAATATGGGTGATTTTGTCGTGCAAATCATCGCTCATGCTAATGGGTAAAACGCCTTCATTGCTGCGCCGGCGGATGCGCTTGAGCAAGCCGCTATACTCGCTCCATTTGGCGAAGCGGCCTTGCGGGTTTTGCTCAATATCATCGGCGATTTGTTTGTAATTTGCAATCTCTGGGTGGATAAGGCTCGCAAAGATTTCGATATTTAGAAGCCGCTTGGTTCTCATATCGATTGTCACGCGGGTGGTCATGCCAGCGCGGATGCTCTTATCGGAAAGGCTGAAGATTCCATTGCCATTTTCTCCATCATCTTGGCTGAGGCGAAAAGGGAACATCGGCTCCACTACCGTATCGGCACCATATTCGGTTTCGGTCATTTTGCGGGCGCGCTTATCGAGGAAACTATCTTTGGAAATAAAGCTGGCCACATCAGCAATCGTGACATCGACGATGAGCTTTCCGCCTGTCTCCTTGAACCAGATGGCATCATCACGGTCATATGAATGGTCGCTATCAATGCAGGCTCCGCGCACGATGGGGCGGGCTTCACGGGCTTCCCAAGAGTCAATAGTGCTCAAGGCAGCCTGAGCGACTGCTTCCGTTTCAGACTGTATGTCTGGTCTAAGCATCTGGTTTATTATAGCATAAATTGACAGAAAATGCGCGTTTGGCGCGAATTGGGCTTGTCATTGCCCATAGTTTGCGGCATTCGTGGCAGCATGAAAACACTCGAAGGTAAAGTCGCACTTATCACAGGCGCAAGTCAGGGAATCGGCGCAGCACTCGCACAAGCCTATGCAGGCGACGGAGCGCAGGTGGTCATGGTCGCACGCTCGGTTGAGCGAATGGAGCAGATTGATGATCTCATCCGTGCAGAGGGCGGCAAGCCTGCCGTAATCGTTCCATGTGATTTGTTGGAAATGGATTTGATTGATGCGATCGGCCCCAACTTGTTAGAGCGTTTCGGCAAGCTAGATATTCTGGTGGGTAATGCTGCGATGCTTGGCAATCTCGGCCCCCTCACGCATATGGAGCCAAAGACGTGGCAAAAGGTGATGGATCTAAACGTCACGGCAAATTATCGCCTGCTTCGTATTTGCGAGCCATTGCTTAAACTCTCCGAAACCGGTGGGCGTGTGATGATGGTGACCTCGTCTGTTGGCCAAAAAGCGGCACCTTATTGGGGTGCTTATAAAGTGAGCAAATCGGCACTGGATGCGATGGTGCAAATGGTGGCCGCTGAATGGAATGAAACGAAGTTACGCATTAATGCGGTCAACCCGGGTGCGACTTGCACGGCGATGCGTGCGAAAGCCATGCCGGGTGAAGATCCGGAAATGATCAAAAAGCCGGAAGAAGTAGTGCACTTGTTCTTAGAATTAGCTAACGATTTTGACACGCGAAACGGTGAAATTATCAACGCATAAAAAAAGCCACCTCGAATAAACGAGATGGCTTTTCCGTGTTTTTGCTTAAATTAAGTATTAAGCAGCCGCCTGTGCAGAGGCACCTGGAATGCGTAGGTTTTGGCCCGGATAGATACGGTCAGGGTCTGAGAGCATTGGCTTATTCGCTTCAAAAATCTCAGGATAACGACCGGCGTTACCGTAGAATTTACTTGCGATTCCACCAAGCGTGTCGCCGCTTTGTACAGTGTAGAATGTGGCTTCAGGAGCAGCTTCTGTAATGTTTAAGTTAGACTCAACTTGTGAAACACCTGCGATGTTACCGGCGATAAGAATCGCTTTTTCAGCCGCTTCAGCAGTAGGTGCCGTACCGTTAAGCGTTACTTTATCGCCATCAACGGTTGCTTCTAAACCTTCAATACCAAAATCATAAGTTTGAATTTTGTCTTGAATGGCTTCGTTTGCGTTTGCGTCAGAAATACCAACTGCGTTAGCTAGTTTTTCGCCTGCGTCTTTAAAGAAATCAAAAATACCCATTATAAACCTCCATGTAATATTGTGGAAGGCGGAGACTATCAGGTTTCTGCGGTATTTCCAGTATTTCTACTAAAATAACGTTTCGAGAACGCCACGCTCGGCGGGCTCAACCACAGGGGTATCGCCTTCGGTGATAGCTTTGCCTGCTTCAGCATTAGCCTTAATGCGGGCTTTTTCCTTTTTCGCATCTACAATCACATCTTCTGTTTTTGTAGGGACGAGCCAGTTATCTTTGGCCTCTTCTTTGGTCTTTACGCGCTCTTTATAAATGCGCTCGCGGATGTTCGGATCAGCTTTGGAAACCCCCGCACGTGAAAGCAGAGCATTATCAGCTTGCGAGCCGATAGCATAAGCATCAACTACGCCTACAGCGGTTTCGGCAACGCCCATTTTGCGGCGGATATCATAATCGATATCGCTAATATCTTTGCCATCTACGATGAGTGACTTGGCTTGCAGGTCTGCGGGCGGCAGGCCGAGGCTATCTTCGCCTTCAACGGGTGGGCGCAGTTGGAAATCGGGCGGAGTGGAAAGCGGCGGGCGTGATACGACTCGAAATTCATCAGGTGCTTTGCGATCGAGGCCCAGCATATCGCGCGCATTCTGGCCGTCACAGGCGGTAAGGCTTAATAATGAGGCGACGATAATTAGTTTTTTCATGTTTCACTCGTAGTTGGCGCAGCGCGCTGTTTCGGCTCTATTATAGTTTCAATCAGCAACAGTACAACCCCGATAAATATCGCAGCATCAGCGATATTAAAGGCTGGCCAGTGCCATTCATTTAAATGGAAATCGAGAAAATCGACGACGGCGCCGTAAAGAATGCGATCAATGATATTGCCGATCGCGCCACCAATGACGAAGCCAAGCGAGATCGCCGCAAGGCGTGATTCTGCTTTCCATAACCATACGAGCAGCATGGCAGTGATGGCCAGTGCTACGATGGTGAGAATGATCGGCATCCATTCCGGGTGGTTAGAAAGCATGCCAAAGCTTACGCCACGATTCCACACTAACACGAGATTGAAGAATGAAGTGACCTCGCTAATGAAGCGGCTTTGCAATCCATCCATCACAACCCATTGCTTGCTCACTTGGTCGAGCACTAGGATGACGATGGCGATGAGGAGCCCGAGGCGTTTCATGTGGATTTGCTTTCTTTAAAATAGTCGCGAGCATTCTGTGCATCGCGTTTAATTTGTTCTATCAGCTCTTCGACGCTTGCGAAGATCTCTTCGGGTCGCAGGTAGTGATTTAACGCTACTTTCACGCGCTCGCCGTATAAATCGGGTGACACATCAAATAAGTGCACTTCCATCAAAGGGCGGGTCAGTGGATACATCGGACGGATACCGTAATTAGCCACGCCTGGGTGCTGCGTGCCATCGGCGCGAGTCATCGTTACGGCATAGATGCCATAAGCGGGGGAGAATAAATTGGGAGGCGCGATGTTGGCCGTAGGGAAATCCCATTCGCGCCCGCGCTTATCGCCATGTAAAACACGACCAGCCATTTGATAATTGCGTCCAAGCAATCCGCGTACTTTATCGGGGCTGCCGTCACGCAAGCCTTGGCGAATGCGGGTGGAGGAGCAGGGCTCGCCCTCAATCAAGAACGGTTTTATCGGCGAGTAACCAAAAGGTGCGATTTTAAGCATTTCGGCATTGCCGCCGCGCTTATAGCCGAATTGGAAATCACTGCCTGTAACGAGATGTTTGATGCTTAAGCCATCGATCAAAATTGTCTGAATGAAATCTTCAGCAGGCAGTTTCGAGAATTCGCGATTGAAGGAAAGTATGAATGCATGATCTACCTCAGCACCTTTAAGGAGTCGTAATTTTTCGGCTACGGGAAAGAGGCGAAGCGGGGGGAGCTCGGGGTTAAATAGTCGACGAGGGTGCGGCTCAAAACTCATGACGGCCAGAGGTGCGCCAAGTGCCTCAGCTTGTTTCCTCGCTTCGGCAAGTACGGCGCGGTGGCCTAGATGTAGTCCGTCAAAGTTACCCAGCGCCAACACGCAACCGCGTGCCGATTCGGGGAGATCTTTATGGGTGCGATGTAACTGCATGGCGACAGCTAGGCGGTTGCCTCAACCTTACTTTTCTCGCTCATCGGTCGTTCATCGGGCAATTTGAAATAGATCAAAATCGGCAATGAGATGTAGATGGAAGAGTAAGTTCCTGCCACCACACCAAACAGAATCGCTGCGACAAACCCTTGGATCACTTCACCGCCAAGCGTGACGAGTGCAATAAGGGCCAGTAAGGTCGTACCAGAAGTAAGTAAGGTACGGCTGAGGTTAAGGTTAATACTTTCGTTTAGCATCTGCATGAGTGGCATCTTTTTGAACTTACGACGCATCTCACGCACACGGTCAAATAATACCACCGAGTCATTAATCGAGTACCCGAGGATGGTCAGAATCGCCGCCACGGAAGCGAGGCCAAATTCATACCCCATGAAGGAGATAAAGCCGAGCGTTGCTATCAAATCATGCAGCAATGCCAGCACAGCGCCAAGACCAAACTGCCATTCAAAGCGGAACCAAATATAGATGAGAATTGCTGTAATTGCGAGCACCATGGCCAGCGTTCCTGCTTGGATAAGCTCCTTACCTACCGTCGGGCCGACATAATCGACCTTACGATAATCAATGGTGTAGTCTGTTATCGCAAGTTTGTCTTTTACGTTAGCGATTAGTGCTTTTTGATCACTACCTTCGCGTGATTGGAAGCGTAGCATGACTTCCTTTTCATCTCCAAAATGCTGGAGGCTGACTTCGCCATAATCGGCGGAAGGAAAGAGCGGACGGAAATCGGCCAAAATCGCGGGCTTGTCGGTGCGGACTTCCATCAACACACCGCCGGTGAAATCAATCCCCCAATTTAACCCGCGCGTGAGGAGTAAGAAAATCGCTCCCAATACGATGAGTGCAGAGAGGGCAAAGCCGAACCAGCGTCTGCCCATAAAGTCAAACTTAGGTGTATCGCTAAAGAAACGCAGTGGAAAAATTTGCATCAGGGTGCCCCAAAATAATTAGTACTGAACAGCGATATAGCCGATAAATGCGATGGTGCCAACACTTCCTGCAATACGGCCTAATTTACAGCCTTGCCAAATACCGAATACGAGCAGGATACTGCAGGCAATGAGTAGCGGAATATCGTTCGTTAGGAACACAGGTAGCACGTCGAGCGGCTGGATCATGGCGGTGAAACCGACAATGCCGAAAATATTCATCAAGTTGCTGCCCAACACATTACCCACGGCCATCCCCGCCTGGCCCTTGCGTGCTGCGATGAGCGAAGTAGCGAGTTCAGGCAATGAGGTGCCAATGGCAATAATGGTCAAGCCGATCACACCTTCGGATACACCAAGGGCAGTTGCCGCTTGTACGCCGCCATTTACGAGTAATTTTCCGCCTAATACCATCACGATAAGTCCGATGACCGTATAAATAATCGCTCGGGGTTGCGAGAGATCAGCGCCGCCCATTTCGTCTTCTAATTCAGCTTCAATTTCCGAAAAACCATCCTTCTTGCCCTGCGTAAAGGTGTAATAAGTATAGGCTAAGAGCATGATGATAAAGAGTCCGCCTTCAAGCTGACTAATTTGCCCGCTTTGCGCAAAGATCCAAAATAAAACACTTACAATAAGCAAAACATAGCCATCAGGCTTCAAGAGCCCTTTATCCAGCGTGAGAGGGTAAAAGAGCGCGGTCACCCCCAAAATAAGGAGGGTGTTGCTGATATTGCTGCCGACGACATTACCAATCGCCATATCGGCATGGCCATCGAGGGCAGATTCAAGGCTAACCACGAGTTCGGGCGCGCTCGTGCCATAAGCGAGGATGGTTAGGCCGATCACGGCCGCAGAAATACCGAGGTTTTTGGCTAAAGCAATGGCGCCGCGGACTAATATTTCGCCGCCGCCAATCAATAAAATCAGCCCGCCAGCGAGCAATGCAAAAGTTTCCATACGCGGTTTATAAGGCGCAATGTGTTAAAACGCGAAGTTTTTTGGCTTTCATACGGCTATTTTCATGGTTTTGTCATATTAGAAGCGTATAATTATTGAATATGAATAAATATTTACCGAAATATTCCGAATACCTCTTGTTAATAACGCTTGTTTGGCTCGTGCCTGACGCGGCTTATGCGAGTAGTGTTTCTACCGTTCTATGTACCGTGGGTGGTTATATCTGGGGACCTGTTGGAAGTGTGTTAGCGATGCTCGGCGTCGTTGCAATTGGCTTGATTTCCATGTTCGGGAAAATTCAAATTTCCAGTGTTTTGACCGTCATGGTCGGTATTGCGCTTATCTTTGGTGCTCCAGGGATTTTGGAGCAATTATTAGGGTCTAGTTTTTCTAACAGTTGCGGCATCACGGTGAGCACGGCTGAAGCGAAAGCTATTGCGAATAGTACTTTTTACCTAATGCTTAGCTGCATTCTCTCTTGGTTCTTAGGACCGGTCGGTAAAGCGATTGCGACAGTGTCTATGATTCTGCTGGGGTTATTCGCGAGTTACGGCCGCATCTCTTGGTATCAGGCATTGTTAGTGGCTGTCGGAATTGCGACCATGTTTGGATCCGTAGGTATTGTGCAATCTCTAGGCGTCCCTGTGTATGATTCAAAGGGTGTCGTCAATAACTTGAGTTATGGCAGTCTCTGTATGGGGAGTGTAAGCTCAGTTATTTCGATTGAGAAAATTCTCTGTAATATGATCGGCTGGTTTACAGGTCCGATCGGTAAGGGTATTGCGACACTTGCTATCATTATTTTAGGGATCGGAGCTTTATTTGCCAAAGTATCTTGGGGCATGACAATGGTGGTTGCTTTAGGAGCGGCGATGGTCTTTGGCTCTACAGGTATTGTCAAAGCATTAGGAGCGGATCCATTGCTTTACGGTTGTGGAACGGGCGATCTTCGAAATCCAAAAGGCGTGCGGCCAATGCAAACGCTGCCAACGCTTCCATCCGGGCCGGTGGTTTCAACGACAACCCCAACGACAACGACTATTCCTTTGCCGCCGGTAACACCGCCATAATATTATGAGCTTATTGAAACGAAAATCAGAAGACTTACAAGAGCTGCGTGATATTGCAGATGATGTGGATGAGGCGGCGTTCTGTCCTTATGCCTGCCATGTTGATCCACATACGATTCTTACCAAAAATGGAGAATTACTGCAGACGTTAAAGATCGTTGGTTTTACTTATGAGGACATTGCTCAAGAAAATGAAAATTTACGTGATGTGATACGCACCGCGATCACCCAGTCTATTTTAACGACGGATTATGCCATTTGGTTGCATACGATTCGCCGCAAAGCCTCGCTCAAACCAAAGGGTGATTACCCTGCTGATTTTTCAAAAGTACTCAATGGCATGTGGGGTGAGTTGAAAGACTGGGAGCATCAGTATGTGAATGAGGTCTACTTGACGATTGTGAAGGAAGGCGAAACATCGGATATGGGTAATTTGCCGCGCTTCTTGAGATCTATTGTGCCGGCAATGGAGCGTAAAAGCCGATGGAAGTTTTTAGAAACGACTAAGGATGACTTGAACGCAACAGTAGGTCGAATTCATGAGCATTTATCTGGATTTGGGGCAAGGAGATTAGGGTTTTATGAGCAAAATGAAGTGGTTTATTCAGAGCCGCTTAGTTTTCTTAGTAAGCTGACGACGTTACTTGATCAGCCGATGCCGCTACCGGACATTGGTTTGGATGACTATCTTACGGCGCAAGAAGTGACCTTTGGCTTCAATGCGATGGAAGTGCGCGAACCGGATGGTCGTCGGCGGTTTGGCTCCCTTCTAAGCGTGAAGGAATATCGTGAGCTTCCAACCGATTCGATCGATTTGCTACTACAGGTTCCGGCTGAATTTATCATCACGCAATCCATGGATTTTATCAATGCGAAGAAGGCGCTTGGAGAATATAAAAAACAAGAACAGCTTTTTAAAATAAGCGGTGAAGAAGAGCTCCCGAAATTGACGGGGTTGGCTGAAGTTTTGCAAAGTGATATCAAAACAAACGTAGATTTTGGTGAGCAGCAACTCAGTATTTTTACCTTGGGTGATACGGTTAAAAAAATGGAAGAGAGTGTGGGGCACGTCGTGCGCGCACTGAACGGAATTGGTATTATCGCGATGCGCGAAGATATTAAATTTGAAGAAGTTTACTGGTCGCAGCTTCCTGGAAATTTTGAATTTCTAAGGCGATTACGCTCGATCGCGGCAGCGCGTATCGGTGGCTTTGCCAATATTAGTAACTACCCCGCTGGTCTCGCAAGTGGTGGGCCATGGGGGGCTCCGGTGACCGTTTTTCATACGGCGGCACAAACACCGTATTTCTTCAATTTTCATATCGGTAATAATGGGCATACAGCTATTATTGGGCCTGAAGGCGTAGGGAAGACGGTTTTATTGAATTTTTTGCTTTCAGAATCGCAAAAATTCCATCCTAAAGTTTACTTCTTTGATCGTGACCGGGGTGCGGAAATCTTTTTGCGTTCCATCGAGTCAGAATATTATTTTATTGATCGTCGTGATGCTCATGAATCCAAAGAGCAGGAGCGTCCGACGTTTCATAAAGTGCCGCGTATGAATCCGTTGGCGATGGAGAGTACTCCGCAGAATCGTTCGTTTTTATTAATGTGGTTGGATGCCATGTTGCGTGCAGATAAATTCTACCGCCCGGAAATGAGTGAAGAGTTTTGGCCAGATTTTGAGCGTGCCTTGGATTATATTTACTCGCTGCCAAAGGAGGAACGCTGCTTAACTCCACTGATTGATTATTTAAAAGAGCAATCACCCAAACTCGCCACGAAGATGTATGGCTGGTACAAGCAAGGTGAATTTTCGCGCTGGTTCGATCATGTGGAAGATGATTTAGATGTATCGACTGCGCGTAAGGTGGGGTTTGATTTAACGGCTGTGGTCAAGATAAAAGAGGCAATGCCTGCGATCGCAGGCTATTTGCTTCACCGGGTGGTCGAGCAGCTCAATGGCGAACCGACCATTATCGTATTGGATGAGGCTTGGGAATTGATGGATAATCCAATTTTTGCGTCTCGCATGGGTAGCTGGTTGGAAATGTTGCGTAGCCGAAATGCGATTGTGATTATGGCAACGGAGAAGGCGGATGAAGTCTTAACGAGCCCGCTTAGTGCGCAAATTATGCAACAGGTTGCAACGCAAATTTATATGCCAAATGCAGCGGCTCAACCTCAGGAATATGCGAAGATATTTGGCTTAACGCCGATGGAAACGCAATATTTAGGTAAAATGAGCTTGCGTCGCCGACAGTTTATGCTGAAGCGTGGCAGACAATCGATTGTGGCCGAGCTCGATTTACGTCAGTTAAAATCTCAAGTTGCCTTGCTCTCGGCGAAGGAGCCGGGACTTAATGCGATGACAAAAATTATGTCTGAGAAGGGGCTGAAGCCCAAAGATTGGCTTTTCGATTTTTTTGCGGAGGTAGAGAAAGAAGAATGATACAAAAATTTGCGGTTCTGTGTTTAATTTTGCTGGGAGTGAGTTTTTTCCCGGCGATTGCGCAGGCGCAGATTTTAGGTATCGAAATAAGCGGCAATCTAGGCACGGTTTGTACCGGTGGAGTGGCGCCCGGTGATAGCCTCTTTGCGAATAAGCCAGGTGATCCTTTTATCTGCGCTTCCAATGCATCAATGTTTGCGCGCTTTTTCTGTATTATTGAGACGACACTTGGGCTGGTGTTGGGAACCGCTTTTTGTGCCATTCGTGATGCATGGGTAGCGCCTTTTGCAGCGATGATGATGCTGTTGATGGCGGTGACGGGCATTTGTTTTGCGACCGGCATTGTTCGGTTTACCGTTAAAGATGTGTCTCTGCTGATTTTCAAAATGGGCTTGGTCACTCTTTTTGTAACCAATGCGGGGGTGGCGCTTGACCTTGCCTATGGCCTTTATGTTGGGATCATGAAAAATACGGTCAGGCTGATGATGTTAGGCTTTACTGATTTAGCTGCCACAGCAGGTAGCGCCGCTTCGGCGATTGAAAACTCCGTGGGCCTCAGTGGTGGCGGGAATGCCTTTACGGAAGCGGATAATAAAGTGGATTGGCTTGTAAAAAAGGTTCATGAAAAGGCGAGCAATGTTAACCCGTGTACAACCTTAACCTTTTTAGGCGGGTTATTACTTGTGGTTCCTTTCGCTGCAGGGATCGTGTTCATGGCGTTGATTACCTATTTGGGTTTCTTTGCCCGTGCCGCTTACGGATATCTTTATGCGTTGATCATGGTCACGTTCCTGATCGCTGCGATGCCGATCTTTGTCAGTTTCGCGCTGTTTAAAACAACAGATGATTTATTCACGCATTGGCTATCTTATTTGGGTTCCAATGTGATTCAGATTTTTATTATTTTTGCTATTATGGGCTTTGCTGCCTTGGTCGATTTAGGAGCTTTCATAAAAGAGCTCGATCTATTGATAATGCCGCATACCGGGAACCTTTCAGGTGGGTGGCTTAACATTGGTGAAGTCACAGCTTGTAGTATTTGTGAGCCCAATTTTACAACAGAGAAGGGCGGAGGGGTGCCTTATGATCCTACTATTCACTTTGGAAGGCCTTGGCTTGATACAGGCGCTCCTTGCCCAACTCCGAAAAAAGCATTGGATTGGGGCAAGGTTATGGCGCATGGGGTGTTCTTTAAATATCTGGCGCTTAATGGGGTTGCGCTATTCATCATAACGATGATCATGGAGGAATTCATGAAAATGGGCCCTGATATGGCGAGAATGCTGGGTGGAGCGAAGCTCATACATACTATTACCGGAGCGTCTACGATGGGGGCAAGGTACCATTCGGTTTCGAGCGCGCTGCATACGGGGAGTGTGTTATTTGAGACTGGCGCTAAACAGCGCTGGCGAACCGATGGTCAAACATCGTCTGATCGCGGCTTCTTAGCCAATACGACAGTGGGCCGAGTATTTAGTGCTACGGCGGGTGGTTTTGCTACTGCAGCAAATGGTGAGCATGTGATGTATGGTGGAGGAAATCAGGATGAAAACGATACTAGTTATAATCAGGAGCGGCGCGATCTTGACAGGGCAAAAGAGCAAGCCAACACGCAAGTGAGAACGACCATTGAAACCTATAGTGATGCCAAAACAAAAGCGGAAAGTATACAAAAGCTCTATCGTAAGGGAGAGGCGACACTGGATCAGGTAACGGTGGCGAATCAGAATTTAGCAAAAGCACATGAAAATGCAGTCAAAGCTAAAGACATTCGAGATGCTCAGGAAAGCGACGTGAAGCGCGACAAGGCGGCGGGTAAAGAATATAAACAAGGGCTCCGTAAATTAGAGAAAAATCCGAAATCCGTAGGTAAGTCTGTAATAGATAGCACACTCGAAGAGCCAGGTGGAGGCTAATGATAGGGTCGCCTATTTTTATCCCATTTCCTGCCTTGCGTGAACGGTAGAATCAGTCTAATTTTGTCTTAAAAATAATAAGAGAGTGTTGGCATGCTGAGTAAGCTGCAAGAGCTCCTAGGCAAAAAGAATGCTGGGGAAACGACCCAAAAGAACTGGTATACGGACCGGCATCAGTCTGTGCTTGTTCAGCGCAATGTACTCACCGTAATCTCTCTCATGGCAATTATTTTTTCTGCGGTTGCGATTTTCTTTGTTTATCGCAACATTCCGATTGTTACCGTTGAGCCTTTCGTGATTCAGGTGGAGCCACGTAGCGGTATGACGCAGGTGGTGCGTGCGGCTACAGCGAGAGAGTTGGGTGCGCAGGAGTCGATTAATAATTTCTTTATTGTGCGTTATATTAAGGCGCGTGAAACGTTTAACGCGGCGATCCAACAAAATTTCCATGTGGTGCGCTTGAGCTCCGACCCTTCGGCCGTGTTCCGTCAATATGCTTGGGAAGTGAACCCTAATAACCCAGATAGTTTTCTTGCTAAGTCGGGTGGGGCTGGAACGCGTGAAGTGAAGATTAAATCAATGGCGCGTCTTGATAAGAACGGGACGTGCGCAGATGTGACATGTCAGATTCAAGTTCGGGTGAGAATCATTGAAAATGCTCAAAGCAAAACGCAATATGATCGCGTGATTTTAATGGAATATACTTACACAACTCTCAATCTGGCGGTGGAAGAGCGTTACTTAAATCCAATTGGATTTAGAGTGTTGTCGTATCAGGTCGATAATGAGGTTTTACAATGATGAAGAAACTCAAGTTACTTGTTTGTTTGGCTTCGGTGGTGCTTTGGGCAACATCGAGTTTCGCTTATGTGACGGGTACGCCCGTGCCGACAGATAGTCGTATTAAGACATTTGTTTATAATGCTAACGATGTGTATCGCGTGTTGACTCATTATGGGTACCAAATGAATTTAGAATTTGGTGAAGAGGAGGAAATTGAAACGATCTCTGTGGGTGATCGTTCGGGGTGGCAGATTACACCGGATGAGAATCGAATTTTTGTGCGGGCGATGGAAGATAAAGCGCATACGAACATGACGGTTATTACAAGTGAGCGTACATACCAGTTTGATCTTTACTCGGCACAGCCAGGGCAGCAGGGCTGGGATGAGTTGGTTTATGTGGTGCGATTTTACTATCCATCTGATTCGCCAAATCAGTTTGTGTCTGCGCCCCAGCAAGCGCGACCAATGATGGCTGCGTATCCGACTGCACCTATGCCTCAGCCGATGATGCCACAGATGGCGCCACAAATGATGATGCCTGCACCAATGCTTCAGCCGATGATGCCACAGATGGCACCACAAATGCCATCAATGTCGATGCTTCCGGCGCTGCCTGCATTGCCACCTTTATCCGCACCAGCATTTTCATCTATGGCGCAGTTGCCGCCGATGTTTGGCTCAATGGCTCCTCAGCCATCTATCGCGATGCAGCGACCACAGTTGCCTCAAATGCCTATGGGGCAACCGCTTTATTCACCCGCATTGCCGCCTGTATCTGCCCCGCCAATGGCTTCGCCGCAAATGATGATGCGTCCGGCTACACCTGTGCCTCCAGTAAATGTGGCGCGAAAGCCTTTCGGTATGATTGTTCCGCCACATGTCGCCGTTGCGCCGCCGCCAAAGATGCCGCATCCGCGAGCTCCTTTTATTGTTAATGAGATGGGTAAGCCTGCGCAACAATTGGCGCGGGAGTACCCTCAGGGCTCTTATCGAAATCCGTTGCTGGCCCCACGTCGTTTGCCGTCGCTCGATCGATTTATGAAGCCGAGTGCTGCAGATGAATTCTCCTCCTCCTCCTCGATGAATGTTTCGCCTATGGGACTGCCCTTGCCTTCAGCGGCACCGGGTGGTTATATTCAGTTCTGATGTCAGATGAAGAACAAAAACCTCCTCCTCCTGATGGTTCCGGTGGATATGAGGAGGAAGGTTATTCTCCGGAGGCGCAGCCTCCAGAGGAGGGCGCCTTTGGCGATAATAGTGGCCCTGCAGTTGCCTCATCAGCCAATAAAAATATGATTTTGATGGTGATAGGTGGGCTTCTGGGTTTATTTATTCTGTATCAGGTTTTTTCAGGTGACGATGAAGTGTCAGTTCCTATACCGCCCCAGACAGGAGCTTCTTTAGATGGAGCTGCCGTTGCTGCTGCGACGGATATACCTATGCCAGCGGCGCCTATTATGGCTCCACCTTTGCCGCCGCCACCACCTCTTATGCAAGAGGAGGCTTTGCCAGAGTTGCCCCCGCCTCCCGCGACACCAGTCATCGATTTTATGGGAGGAGATCTTGCGAATGAAGAGCTTCAGCAACGCCGGGCTTCAGAAATGCTGATTATTAATAATCTACCTGACGGGACTAAGGGTGAAGATGAAGTGGATGGTAAATCGCAAGCTGAGCGTGCTGTTGCTACCCATGTTGGTGATTTGGAAAACTTAGTGCTGCAAGGGAAAATTATCGATGCTGTTTTGGAAACGGCGTTGGATACAACGCTGGAGGGGCCGTTGCGTGCTTTAGTGACGCGCGATGTTTATGCAGAATCTGGCTATACTGTACTTATTCCAAAAGGTTCGCGCATTATTGGTACTTATAATGCGGATACGGTGCGCGGACAGGGACGAGTTTTTGTTATTTGGAGCCGTTTGATACGTCCGGATGGTGTAGATATCCAATTGAATTCGCAAACGATTGATCGACTGGGCCGTTCTGGTATGGCGGGGCATGTGGATGACCGTTACTTCGAAATATTCGGTGGCGCCGTTCTGACCTCGATTCTTGGTATTACTTTGGCAGGTATTAGTGATGCTATTTTAGATCCGCCTGAGACGTCGACGACTCAGAGCACGGATGGAGCGACGACAGAAAGTACGAATGCTGTCACAACGGCAATCACTGAAGGAGTGGCTACGATTGGTGCAGTCTCAAAACAAGTGGTGGGTGGTTTGTTGGATGCACGTCCGAGCATTACAGTCGACCAAGGTACACCGCTTAAAGTCTATGTAAATCGTGATTTGGAGTTTCCTGGAGAAGCTGCAAGGGGAGTGAGGATAATTCAATGAGTGTTACGGCGCTTCAAACCTATTTAGCCCCGATCCAAGCGTTATTTGAACGTGATGGGGTAACCGAAATTTCAATCAATAGTCCCCATGAAGCATGGGTTGAACAGCGCGGAGAAATGCGTCGTGAAGAGATTCCGGAATTTAACCTTGAGCATTTGAAAAGCTTATCTCGTTTGATTGCACAATCGACGGATCAGCATATTAGTGAAGAATCGCCCTTGCTTTCGGCGACCTTGCCGAACGGCGAACGTATTCAAATTGTGTTTCCCCCTGCGGTAGAGGTGGGCAATGTGGCTATGTCTATTCGTAAACCAAGTACGTTGGATTTAGACCTTGATCAATATGAGAGCTTTGGCGCTTTCCAATCGACCGAGGTGGGTAAACTTGAAAATACCGATGATGTTAAACTTCGTCAGTTATTGGATGAGGGGAATGTAAAAGAATTTATTAAACAGTCGGTTGCATTAAAGAAAAATATTATTGTGAGTGGTGGTACCTCTACCGGTAAGACGACATTTGTGAATGCAGCTTTGAAGGAAATTCCATCCAGCGAACGGATCATTACCGTGGAAGATGCGCGTGAGGTGAAAATTGATCATATTGTCAATCGTGTGCATTTGCTTTCGTCCAAAGGCGGGCAGGGGCTTGCGAAAGTGGAGACACAAGATTTGATCGAAGCGTGCTTACGTTTGCGTCCAGATCGAATTATCGTAGGTGAGTTGCGTGGCGCCGAGGCATTTAGCTTCTTGCGTGCCGTTAATACCGGTCACCCAGGTTCGATTTCAACCTTGCACGCAGATACGCCTAGTTTGGCTCTGGAGCAGCTTATTTTAATGGTAATGCAGGCGGGGCTTGGCATCACACGCGATCAGATTAAAAACTACGTGGAAAATGTGATTAACGTCATCATCCAATTAAAACGCGGTGATCGCGGACGTCGTTACGTATCGGAAGTTTATTTTAAGGGTGAAGGGGAGTAAGTTGGCGCATGGCCACTAATTCAGAAACTGCGAATTTTTTCCTCATTGCAGGGGTGATTCTGATTTTAATGATCATCCCGATTTATTTGGGGGGCATCGGCAGTATCTATTTTGCATTATCTCATCTTTATGGTGAGCAATATGGTGAGGCCTATGCCAAGTTAATGGTAAATCCGCTGAGCTGGTGGACGTATATGAAATGGATGTTTGTAGACTTCTATTTGCCTTATAGCACCCATCCGCAGTTGCAAGATTCTGATTTTCAGATGAAATTATTCGGTCCCATCTTTGGCTCGATTTTCGGGATGATTGTGCTGCTATGGATGATGCGTGCGCCGCTTCTTGATTTTCGTCCGTTTTCAGAGAAGGAAGAAATCCATGGTTCGGCGAAATGGGCGTCTGAAGCGGATATTAAACGTGCCGGGTTGCGCTCTAAGAAGGGCTTCTTACTGGGGCGTACGGGAGCCAAAAATTATCTTGTGGCGGATGATTTCCAACATGCATTGCTCTTCGCACCGACCGGTTCTGGTAAAGGTGTGGGTTTTGTATTGCCGAACCTTCTTTTCTGGGAAGAGTCGGTGGTGTGTCACGATATTAAGTTAGAGAACTTCCTCGTAACGTCCGGTTGGCGTCAGTCAATTGGTCAAAGTTGTTACGTATGGAACCCGGCTGACCCGGATGGGCATACCCATTGTTACAATCCACTTGATTGGATCTCGACCAAGCCCGGTCAAATGGTGGATGATGTACAAAAAATCTGTAATCTTATTCTGCCAGAGCAAGAGTTTTGGATGAATGAAGCGCGCTCGCTTTTGATGGGCGTTATTCTCTATCTCTGTGCGGATCCGAATAAGCCTACTAGTTTTGGCGAAGTGGTGCGTACCATGCGTTCGGATGATGTAGTTTACTCGCTTGCCGTAGTATTGGATACAATTGGTAAGAAGATTCACCCGGTATCCTATATGAATATCGCCGCATTCTTGCAAAAAGCCGATAAAGAGCGCTCGGGTGTAATCTCTACCATGAACTCCGGTTTGGAGCTATGGGCCAACCCATTGATTGATACGTCAACGGCCTCTTCTGACTTTAATATGATGCAGTTGAAGAGAGAAAAACTGACCGTTTATTGTGGTGTGACACCGGATAACTTGCAACGTCTTGAGCCGCTTCTAAAAGTATTCTATCAGCAAGCGGCTGATTTCTTAACGCGTAATATGCCAACGGCAGAAGAGCCATACGGTGTGCTCTTCGTAATGGATGAGTTTCCGACCCTTGGCGAGATGCAAGCATTCCAAAGTGGTATCGCTTATTTCCGTGGGTACCGTGTGAAACTCTTCTTAATTGCTCAGGATACTCAACAGCTTAAAGGTATTTACGAAGAAGCTGGCATGAACTCATTCCTCTCGAATAGTTATTACCGTGTGACGTTTGCGGCGAATAATATTGATACGGCGAATATGATTTCGCAGCTTATTGGTAATAAAACCGTGAAGCAATATTCGCATAATAAACCGAAATTCCTCGATTTGAATCCAGGCTCTCGTACCATGAATGAATCGGAAATTCAGCGTGCATTGTTGCTGCCGCAAGAGGTGATTACTTTGCCGCGTGACCAACAGATTCTATTGATCGAGTCATTCCCGCCGATTAGAACGCAAAAGATTTTCTATTTCGAGGATCCGTTTTTCTGTAAGCGTGCATGGGGCCAGAATCAGTTTAAGCAAATGACGGGGCCGGTACCGGTTGATGTGCCAACGCAAGAGCCATATGACCCGCGCAAAAAAGCCGAGCCAGCTCCCGAGGCTGAAGCACCACCAGCCGATGCGGCGTCAGCTCCACCAAGTAACGATGTACCGGGCGGTGGCTCCGATGTGGCAACAACGTAAATTTAGGCAAATATCATGTATAGTATCTGCGCATTAGCATCGAAAGATAAGCCGCTTGATGAGGAACGTCGTGAGCTTCTTACTTCAGCATTGGCGCCCAACCAGTGGAAATGGTTGCGCCGTAACCGTGCTTTGGTGATGCGCTTTCGTAGTGCGCCCGCGGGAGTGCAAATAATCGCTGCGCGCGAATCGGCGGAGGTAGATTTATTCTTCAAGAAAGATGAAGGACCTTTTGCACCGAAGAAGCTTCTCATCTGCGATATGGACTCAACCGTGATCGAACAAGAATGCATTGATGAGTTGGCAGATTTTGCCGGTTTCCGCGAAAAGGTAGTGGGTATTACCGAAGCAGCGATGCGCGGAGAATTGGATTTCGAAGCCGCCTTACGTGAGCGTGTGGCATTGTTGAAAGGTTTGCCAGAAGCGACAATGCAGCAAGTATTTGACGAGCGTCTGACCCTATCAGAAGGGATTGAATGGTTGGTAAAAGGCATGAAGCGCGAAGGTGCGAAAGCGATTCTTGTGAGTGGTGGTTTCGTCTTCTTTACCGAACGCGTGGCCCGCAGAGCGGGTTTTGAAGAGCATTACGGTAACCGCTTGGCGGTTGAAAATGGTGTGCTAACCGGCGAGATCGTTGCTCCGGTTCTCACCAAAGATTCCAAGCTGAAAATTTTAGAACATAAGATCAACCAACTCGGTATTACGTCAGAAGATGTGTTGGCGATTGGTGATGGGGCTAACGATATTCCTATGCTGCAACATGCCGGCATGGGCGTGGCTTATCGTGCAAAAGCTGCAACGAAAAAGGCCGCGAAATTCTCACTCGATTTTGCTGATCATGAAACGCTGCTTTGGGCGCAGGGAATAAAATCGACTGCCTGAAGGAATATCGTTATTCCAGCGAAGGCCGGAACTGCCGCTAATCTTATTCGCAAAGCTTTGGGGTGTGAGGGCCCTAAGATACTGGTCTGTGCCGGTTATGACGAGAAACTAAAGAAATAACCCCTGTAGGCGGGTTGTTTTCGTCCAACCGGTTTCGGTATAAATTTGCATGGTGAGTGCTGGGTCGGCCAAATGGTCGAGGAAGCGTGCGAGGCTTTGAGTGATGGTGATCGCTTCTTCTTCGCTCAATGTTTGATGTACGAATAGGTGACATTGTAGTGCCAGACGAAGGGTCGCGAGGCGTACGCCGATAATGGTGATGCGATCTGTCAATGTTTCGCCGAATCCAGAAAAAGGAAAGAGAGCCATGCCGAGTTGAGCGCGAACCCAGCGTTTGAAATAAGGCTGCCATTGGTCATCCACAAATTTCCAGCCTTCACGCATGGTTTGTAGGTTGCTCATGCTATTGATACCAAAGGCAATGGTGCTGGTTGCTGCATCGATTTGGATATCGAGCGCCTTGTGCATCGTACCTAACACTGCCTCTAAGCGTGGACGGTTTGATTTACGAGCAGCACCGACTAAGCCAGCGAGTGAATGGTAAAGGTGGAACGGGTCCTCTGTTTTTGCTTCGGGCGTGCCCAAACGGCTATCGGCGCTTTTAAGGTAGAAACCTACTGCCATTGGCCAGGTTGCGATATCAATCATTTGCATTGACTGAGCCACGGCGTGAAACTGTGCAATAACCTCTCCAGCAGGCGTGCCATCTGCGATAGCAGCTTGTAGAAAAGCTTCGTGAATCTCAAGAGCTTTATCATTTTCTAGCCCGTCTGGTAAATAATTGGCCAGACTTAAGGGCGTGCGGTCCGTTTCGGGTTTTACCCACTTTGTATCGGTGGGTGCCAGAAGCGCGCGGCGTGCGACTTCAGGGCAAGAGATCGTCGCGGTTTGTACAACAGTTTCGCCTAATTGACGGGTAACACGCGGAAAGAAGTGGCAGGCATCGCCTAAGAATTCAGTGCCTTTGGCAGCATGAATTCCACACCAGCCGTTATCAAATTTCACGCAATGATCGGTTTCAGCATCGCGCTTCATAATATGTTCGACTTCGCCAGAGGTGACGAACTCCATGAGCTCGGGTGCCTCAGCCTCGTAACGCGCGATAGTGGCTTTATCCACTTGCATACCCCAGCCTTTGCAGCAGGTGTCTTCGCATTTATCACCGAGGCATTCGAAGCCTTCTAACCAAGTGGATTGTAGCATCATAAAAAATGCCCAGCATTTCTGCCGGGCACTCCATGTTTAAAAGGATTTACTCATCATCAAAGTTCAGAATTTCTTGAACTTTATATTTGCTGTTTTGGAATACATATTGAACCGCAGTACGGGTCGGGACGTAAACAAATAGAGGCGCGCGTGTGTTGGCAGAAACTTTCACATCATGCGGTGAGCGATGCACTGAAACGATCAGTAAAATGGTTAAGTTATCCAGTTCTTCTACGCCAACATCTTGTGCTGCTTTTTCGATATCTGCACGATCAATCAGTGCATTATCGAGTGCGACAGGTAGTGTAATGAATGAAACGGTGGGATCATTCAGGGATTGAAGTAGCTTGAACTGTGCGAGTTTTTCACTTGGAAAGTCCGTTAAAGCATATTCAAAGTTTCCGGCAATGCCGAGCAACCCTTGCGGGAAAACGATTGGATTTTCGGTTGATACTTCAATTTCGCCAAAGCGAGTTTCGATCGTAGCGGTGCTAGATTCGGTTTGTTTTAAAGCAGCGTTAACTACCTCTGAATCTGCATTATTTGGTTGTTGGGTCACGGTATGTAACATCTCCCACGTTCCTTATTTCACGAAAGGTAACCGACTACTTGCCTTGTCATCCTTCGGTTGAGTATAGCACGGTTACCTACCGTGTTAAAAACATTTTCCTTTTATTTAGCGCTTACGAAATAAAATGGCGGCTCAAAGTTGTGTATGCGGCGCTTACTTTCTGCCACGATACGGGGCCGTTCAGGGTGGGCTGACGCTTTGTCCGCCTAACCTCTAAATTGTCCTAATTTAGAGGAAATCGACCAATCTTAACCGGTTAATGGTTGAGAATGATTGGAATGCTGCTTGAAGAATCGTTTGATCAATGGCCACTTGGGTAGAGGCAGCCACAATATCAGTATCGATCACGCGGCCTTTCACGCCTTGCCAATAGAGCTGGAGCTCCTGATGGCGGACGGAAATGGCATCGATTGCGACGATATTGGCATTAATGTCCGTTTTTTCGGCGATTAAATCTTGCAGGCCCTCTTGTACGAGCGCTTGCGCCGCTTCTAAGTTTGGGTTTCCGCTTGAACTGTCATCATCCACATTGAGTGCTTGTGTAATGGCAGCGATCACTTTCTGGAAGCCTTCTGCATCCGCTCGTAAGCCATAATTTATTTCGATATTATCATCGAGGCGGGCGATTAAATCTTCGGAACTCCCCTGATAATAGGCATTGTCAGCGACACCAGGGATACGTGAAGAAGGGTTATCGACCACCGGTGGCACATTGGTGCGTGTTCCCGCAAAAAGGTGGCGGCCTTCAAATGTGCTGTTGAGCGCCTCCGTAATTCGGTCACGCATCGAAAGTAATTGACTGCGGAACTGTAGCGTTTCACCGGTGCTGGCGGCACGACGTAAAACCAGAAGATCTTCAATATCATCAACGGTCTCAATAATACCATCGAGAATTAGGCCGCTCGTATTGACGCGTGCTAGAATGATCGCGCCACTTTCGACATAATTTTCAGCTTTGGCGATTTTTGATTCAAGGGAAACAAAATGCTCTACCTGTGTTCCTAGGCCTTGAAAGCGGTCGGTCTGTTTCCCACTGGAGATTTGACCCTGCAGGTCGGCAAGATTTGCCTGTACGCGACTAACATCACCCAGAGTGCTCTGGTGGATGGCGAAGGTACTAACGCGGCTAATAGTCATAATTCATTCTCCCTTAGAATGCCTGTAACAAGGTATCAAATAGTTCATCGGTGATCGAAATAACCCGTGCAGAGGCGGCATAAGCATTTTGGTAAATGATCGTATTGGCGAGCTCTTCATCGAGGTTCACACCGCTCACGGCGTCGGCTCGTTCTTCGTAACCACTCAATAACGTTTCATCGTTATTGGCATTTCGTGCAGCAGAGATAGAATTTGCGGCGATATGGCCGAGCATTTCTCCTGCATAAGCGTCAAAAGTGAGAGAGGTATTGGGTAATCCACCTGCTCCGGTAAAATCATGCGTATCAATACCCAATTTTGCCAATCGCTGGATGATGCTATGGTCACCAGAATAGCGTTCGACCGTATAAATTGGGGCAAGCGACGGGCTGGATGGTTGATTGGAGAGCTGCAGATCACCGGTTGAGATGAGGCCTGAATTTTCATTGAAGCGAGAATCAACTGCCAGGTTAAGGGCTGAGTTTTTCACCGTATCGCCGGTTTGGGTTAGTGTGTTGTTATTGAAAAAGTTATTGAGGCCAAAATGGTGCGAGAAGCCACGACCATCGCCGACGCGAGCGGGGGTATCGCTAGGTAAACCAAGGTGGCGGCTGCTCGTATCGTCAATGGCTAATGTAAGGCCGTCACGAGCGGATTCAATTTTTAGGAAACCGTTTTGTTCGCCATAATCGCCACTTGAATTAGAGAGTTCAACGCCATTTTCATCGACAAGAGACGCACGCAAGAGCGGCTGCAAAGTGCTTGGGAAGGTGAAAACCCCAGTACCAGCGGTCACCGCACGCGCAGGAACGCGATCATTTTCTGTATCCGTTTGTGGGTTGAGGATACGGTACGTCACGGTCGTGGTGCTTAAGTTCCCGCTTTCATCGCGTGTGACCATATCGACATTTATATCGTAGAAGGCTGAGGCCGGGTTGCCGCTCAAATCAGCGCTGATCGTTCCATTTTGCTGTAAACGTTGTTGCTGTCCGCCTGCAATCGTATCGTAGGGTGGGCTGTATGTCTGTGCGGCGACGTTGGTCGAGGCGCCGATACCCGCAGGGGTCACCACTGTAATTTCAAAGGTGTTGCCGGTCACATTGCTGACGACGAAATAGCCATCAAATTCAGCAGCAGGAATACCATCAATCGGGACGCCAGGGTCCCCCAATCGCACCATATCGCCATTGACGAGCGTGTGATTTACACTGGTCGTGACGGTTACTACGTTGCTTGCCGCATTGGTGATGAATGTGTTCGCAGGGTTTAGGCTAATGGTTGGAATGGTGTTGGTGGTTGAAGTAATATCGGCGGCAGTGTCATCGAGCACTTGAATAGAATCCACCCAGAAATCGGCATTCTCACCAGAGATATTTTCAATATCGAAATCAAATTCGATAATCGGCGTGGTACCCGGCACGGTATCGCTAATCAGTGCAAGTTCAATATTATTGATATTGCCAACCTGTAGGCGGTTTTGCGGCACACCATAATGGTGATTGATCTCGTTAATGATGGTTTGCACATCCACTTCGCCCGCTGCCTGCCCATCAAATAATTCGCTAAATTGTAGCGTTAGGGGACGGAAGCCTGATACCTCATCGTTAAAGGCGCTGGCGGCGGGTGTGCCATCTTCATTCAAAGCGGCAATGGTTACAGAGCCTTCCCAGAAGCTACGTTCGGCGACATCGTAAGCGGCGGTACCGACGAGTTCACTTGCCGGTGGATAGCCCGAACCTTGATTGTGAATAGCATTGAAATTATCACGAAGTTGCGCGGCTAATTGATCGATTTGATCTAGAATATTTGGGAGTAATTCATCACGTACATTTAACAGCCCTGCAAGTTTTCCTTCGCTGAATCGGGCCTCAATTTGTCTGCTTGTGCCGCCACTTGCAAGATTAATGGGCATGCCGAGCGGTTGGTTATTTTCATCTAAACCTTGCAATATGAGCGGGTTAATATTGCCCTCTTCAATCAGCGTATCAATCGAACCAATCTCGCGATATTCAATACGGCTATAACCAAAATCGATCAAGTTAAGGCCGTTACCTGCATAGAGGTCGACGCCCCCATTTTCTTTTTCATTCACACGAATATCAATGTATTCGGCGATTTCTTCGATGAGTAAGTCGCGTTGATCAAGCAGTGTCGCGGTAGGCGAACCAAATGCCTTGGCTTCAGCAATCGCCTCATTCGTAAAGAAGAGCTCTTCTAGGCGTTGGTTTAAGATAGTGATTGAATTGTTTAACTCGCTATCGACCTGAAAACGCAGTTCCTCTAGCCCCTGTGCGAGGATTGCAATTTCACGTGCTGCGGTGGTGGCAGATTGAATCACGGCTGCACGGGTGGAACTACGCTCCGGCGTTTCCGCCATGAGTTGAATGTCGTTAAAGAAAGTCTCGATATGGTTATCGATACTATTACCCAAAGAGGGGTCACCCAACAGAATTTGAACTTGATCATAATAGTCGGTGATGGTGTCGCTTTGGCCTAGCTGACTGGTTTGATTATAGATCGAAACCTGCAAATATTGATCGACGGTACGCGTCACATCTTCGATACGCACACCCGCGCCCCTACCATCATAAGTGACCGACTCCAGATTCACAATCTGGCGCGAGTACCCTTCGGTATTGGCATTGGCAATATTGTTAGAGATCAAAGCCATCGTGCGTTGATTGACTTTGAGCCCCGTAAGTGCCGTATTTAATGCGAGTGATAGACTCATGGGTTTTAGACCTGCTCGTTTAAGGTGACAGACACGGAATCCAGTTTGCTTTCTGGCACTCCACGAAGATCGTAATTGGGTTTGCGATTATGCTCATTGACCACTTCGGTAATGGCTTCAACCACGCGCGCATTCACATCTCTTGCGGCGAGTAGGCGGCGGTGGTTTTCTTGCTTAATTTCGTTAAAAACCGAAATCATATCGGCAAATTCTTCCCGCTCTTCATAGGTAACGGCTTCAAGTAAATACGGATATTTTTGAACACGTTTTAACTGAAGTTCAACGGCCTTGGTCAGCCATTTCTTTTCATTCTGCAATGGGTCAATCGCTTGAATATCCATCTCCGCTAGGTAATCGACTTCCAAGGCGAGTATCTGCGCAAGGCGGGCGATAAGGGCCAATACATTTTCCATATTAATGCTTTGCGGGCGGATATCTTCTGCCGGCTCTGCTGTGTTTTGATAAGCGTCCATTATTGTACCTCCTCAGGGGTTTTCGCTGCGGCAAGTGCGGCTGCAGGGTCTTCTTTCGGGGTGGCGGCGAGTTCTACTGCTGCGCCCCCTTCTTGCACGCGTAGCATTTCGCGCTTCACATGATCGGCCACACCGATACCGCCAGAGCGGGACATCAGCTTGCCATATTCATCAATCATCATGGATTTATAAATATCTTCACCTGGGCCTTCATTGCTTGGATCGAAATCGACTTCGGCAAACATATGCTCCATCATTTGTGCGAGGAACACGGCTTCAAATTCTTGAGCCGCTTTTTCAATCGCCTCATTGCCACCGGTTTTACCCCCGCTTTTGCGGGCTTGGTCTAGCTTCATTCGCGTTTGGTCGGCTAATGCCTTGGCGCGGTCTACATTTACGATCATAGGATCCTCCATTATCGTGTCTCGATTTCTGCCTGTAATGCACCGGCAGCTTTAATATTTTGTAAGATGGCAATCATGTCGCGGGGGCCTACACCCAGCGCATTTAACCCGCCGACGAGTTGTTTGAGCGACGCGCCACTATTGAGAACGGCGAGCTTAGCATCACTTTCTTCATCCACCGCAACTTCGGAGCGCGGTACGATTTCGGTGGTGGCACCAAACGGTGCAAACGGATTAGGTTGCGAGACTTGCGGCGTCTCTTCAATCCGCACAACAAGATTACCCTGTGCGATGGCGACCGTATCAATGCGGACATTTTCGCCCATCACGATCGTGCCGGTCGCTTCATCAATCACGACTTTAGCAACCTGATCCGTCGCCACTTTCAACTGTTCAATATCGGCCAGCAAATAGGCTACGGCATTTTTATACTCTGGTGGAACACTGACCTGCACGGTACCCGGATCCGTCACGACCGAAGCTTCAGGGCCTAAGCGAGAGTTGATCGCCCGTGAGATATTATGGGCCGTGCTTAGATCAGGATTACGCAGCGCGAGTTTGACGGAATCGAGGGTATTTAGGGCGAAACCTACTTCGCGCTCGACCACACCGCCGCCGGAGATAATCGCGTTGGTCGGGACGCCTTTTGTAATACTCGTGCCAGATGCGCCTGTTGCCGAGAAGCCGTTAATCGTTACGCCGCCCTGAGCGACTGTGTAAACTTGGCCATCTGCACCGTAAAGGGGCGTCGCCAGTAAAACCCCGCCTTGCAGGCTTTTTGCATCGCCCATGGCGCTTAAGGAAACATCAATTTTTGCCCCAGCACGTGCGAAAGGCGGGAGTTTGGCCGTCACCGTCACCGCCGCTACATTCTTGGTTTTGAGGTTCTGCCCACGCGTATTGACGCCTTGGCGTTCCAAAAATGCGATAAGGCTTTGTTCAGTAAAGGCGTTATTTTGCAGCTTATCGCCGGTTCCATTCAAGCCAACGACGAGGCCATAACCCACAAGCATATTCTCACGAATACCTTCAAACGCGACGATATCTTTAATACGAGTATTCTGCGCCGAGGCAATATCTGCCCAGAGCACAAAAATAGAAAGTAATATCAATAAGTTTTTCATAGCCTGTAGAGCTATGCGAGAATCGTGCCAGAAATTGCTTTTTGCGCCCTGTGCGCAACTACTATCGCTCCGATGGCGCGCCGCTTTGTGGGCTCATGGCTGGCATGGCCTGCTGATTATGCTTTTTGGCTGGTTTTAAGCCGCCGCTGCTGCGAAGCCTTCAATATCTGCTGGGCCTTCAATATTGCTGGTTTCGATGTCTTTGGCGATGCGGCGTACTAGGCCGGACAGGACTTTGCCTGTGCCAAGTTCAACGGTGTGGGTGACGCCGCTATCATGTAAGGCGAGCACGGAATCGCTCCATTTAACGCTGCCGGTGACTTGATCTACCAGCAAGCTGCGGATCATACCTGCTTCTTTGACCGCATCCGCTGTTACATTGGCGATCACCGGTACGGCGGCATCTTTCATTTCGACTTCGGCCAAGGCTTCACGCATACGTTCGGCGGCGGGTTGCATCAGCGGAGAATGGAATGGTGCACTTACATTAAGGAGTAGGGCGCGTTTGGCTCCGGCTTCTTTGGCAAGCTCGCAGGCACGTTCAATTGCGCCTGCATTACCAGAGATTACGACCTGACCCGGTGCATTATAGTTGGCGAGTACACAAATTTCTTCAACATTAGAGGCGCTGCGTGCCACATCTTCTACGGCTTCGGTCGCAAGTCCGATAATGGCTGCCATGCCACCTTTTCCGGCTGGAACGGCTTGCTGCATTGCATCGCCACGAATGCGTAGGAGCCTTGCTGTATCGGCGAGCGAGAAAGTGCCCGCAGCGCAAAGTGCGGAATATTCGCCTAAAGAATGACCGGCAACATAAGCCGCATCGGTAATTTTGGCGCCACACTGTTTTTCTAGTACACGCCATACGGCAATCGAGCTTGCCATAATCGCAGGCTGCGCATTGGTCGTGAGGGTGAGTTCTTCAACCGGCCCCTCAAACATTAACGTGGAGAGATTCTGGCCTAAAGTATCGTCCACTTCGGCGAATACATCTTTGGCTTCGGCGAAGGCTTCGCATAAGGTTTTGCCCATGCTAACCGCTTGTGATCCCTGTCCAGGAAAGAGAAATGCTTTTGTCATAACGGTAAGTACTGCGCTTTAGCGAAGAGCGGGTCAAGAATTTTCCCTGCTAATGTCTATTTACACTTCATTTTCACTAAAGCGGCACTCACGCGCCATGCCTTCTTACGCCAAAATTCTCGACAGGCTTGCTTTGTAAGTCTGGCCTTAAGTTTAGCGGTTGAAATGGCTTCATAAAAAACATGACAAAACGCTTGCATTGGCAAGCTAAATGGGTATGTTGCGTTTCCATTTGGCCATGGTTGGCTAGAGTTAAGATGCAAATTTGCAGGAGATTACGAACATGGCATTTTACGAATGCACATTTATTGCTCGCCAAGATTTGGCGCCAAATGATGTCGAAAAACTGACGGATAACATGATTGCCGTGCTGGAAAAGCATGATGCAAAAATCATCAGACGTGAGGGTTGGGGCATGCGCCCGCTCGCTTACGAAATTAATAAAAATCGCAAAGGTCACTATGTGATGCTCTCAATTGAAGCATCTGAAGCGGCTCTTGATGCGTACCGTACTGAGCAACGTTTGTCTGAAGAGACGCTACGTAGCCTCGAAATTAAAGTAGACGAAATGGATAGCAGCAAGCCATCAATCATGATGCGCGACGAAGCTGCTTAAGGAGATATAACTATGTCATTTGGACAAAAAACTTTCTTTAAACGTCGCAAAACTTGCCCGTTGAGCCATTCAAAAGCTCCGGCGATTGATTATAAAGATGTCAAAACTTTGACACGTTATGTCTCTGAGCGCGGAAAAATCATGCCAAGCCGTATCACTTCGGTTTCTGGTAAGAAACAACGCCTTCTGAAGCAGGCGATCAAACGCTCTCGCATTCTTGCTTTAATGCCGTTTGTGAGTCAATAAGACGATAAAGGCCTCCCAGAAATGTGGAGGCCTTTTTTTTACCATGGATCAGGAAAAACAATCTCTCGCAATTTCATTGGCTGGCGGCGCTGTCTCGGCCTTTTTGTATTTTCTGGCCGTGCGGGGTGGGTTCTTTAGTTTTCTCATTTCTTACACGCCGCTTATCCCGCTTTTCTTAGTTGGATTATCAGCTGGGCCTCGTGCCGGCGGTATGGCCACCCTATTCGCACTCTTTTTGGGGTGCTTCCTAACCGGTTTATCGGGACTGGTGATTTATTCTGCGCTTTACGCGGTTCCGGCGGTATTTTTTATGCATGCGGCCTTAAGCCAGCTTTCCGATCCAAAGCGTTGGTATCCGATTGGCGGCGTATTGACCGGAATCAGCCTTTATGCCGCAGCGATGGTCGGGGTGCTGATTGCTGTCTCCATGCGTGATATGGTGAGTGTTTCTGAGATTCTTCCCCCGCTACCGCCCGAAGGGATCTCTCCTTTGATGCAGCAAGCGCGCGATCTTATTTTGGAGTCGCCATTCCTTGTCTTTGCGATGGGAGTCTGGATTCAGGTGCTGGCTTTTTACGGCCTTGCCATTTTTGCAAATTTCATGCTGAAGGGTTGGAAATGTGAGATTCGTGATCGCTTGACGCTGACTCCCTTTATGCCTTCAATCATGATTTTTGGCGCGATATTAGTCGCTGGGTTGCTTTCTTTTAGCAGCACTTTAGCCATACAGATTGCCGGTAAGACCGCCTTCATGATCTTATTATTGCCATATTTTTTGATGGGAGCTGCTCGTTTACATGCTTGGACACGTGGTTGGCCGAACCGTTTGAGCTGGCTGTTTGCAGTTTATATGCTGACAGTGCTTGTATTCTTGCCAGTTTTCTGCTTTATCGGCGCCGGTCTGTATGAACAGGCCAAGTTTTTGTCTAACCGCTATGGGAGCGGGACAGAGAGTGAATCTGACAAATAAGGAGATATTGTCATGGAAGTTATTTTATTAGAACGCGTTGCTCGCTTGGGTGGTATGGGTGATGTTGCAAATGTGAAAAATGGTTTTGCTCGCAACTACCTTATTCCACAAGGTAAAGCGATGCGCGCAACAGCCGCTAACAAAGCTGAGTTTGAAGTACGTAAATCTGAAATCTCGAAGCAAAATGATGCTCGTAAGGTTGAAGCAGATAAGTTTGCGAAGAAAATTGAGGGCACCATCGTTGAGTTGGTTCGCCAAGCATCAGATGATGGCCGTCTCTATGGTTCAGTGACTGTACGTGATATTGGTGCAGCGCTAACTGAAAAAGGTTTTGAGATTCCACGTCAGAACTTGCTTCTTGAGCGTTCGATCAAAGAAATTGGTTCTTACGAAGTAAAAGTTATGCCTCATCCAGAAATCGAAGTGGTTCTGCCGGTACGTATCGCACGTAACGAGTCTGAGTTCCTAACGTGGGATGATGCACCAGAGGAAGAAGAAGTAGTAGAAGCGCCAGCAGATGAAACGACTTCTGAAGAAGACGCCGCTTAATTTTAAGCGCTTTCTTAGAATGCAATAAAGGCAGCTCGGTTTCTCCGTGGCTGCCTTTATTTTTTTCGTTTCCACCAGGGGTTCCCAATTTGAGATCCCCAGAAAAACATGTTTAGAATCATCCATAAAAATAAGATGATTAGAATGTATCCATCATTCATAAGAGTGGTTTTTTTTGGTTAAAAAAATATGCGATTTTGTAACAGTAAAAAAGCAAAGTGAACCCACCGACTATCGTTCAATCGGTCTATTTCTCCAAGAAGCCAACTGTGAAGTTCTCGTGACGGTGATAAGGCATTAAAAAAGCCCCCGTGAATCGGAGGCTTTTTCGTTATCTAAGGGTGGTGCTGTTTTGTTTACGCAGCCACCCTACCTTCAACCGCTGTCACAATTTTGCGAGCAGCATCGGCTAGGTCATCGCCGGATTGGATTGGAAGTCCACTCTCCGCCATGATCTTCTTGCCTTCTGCGACATTGGTACCTTCAAGGCGAACTACGAGTGGAACCGTAAGGTTCAAATCACGAGAGGCGGCAACAACGCCCTCTGCAATAATATCGCAGCGCATAATACCACCGAAGATATTTACGAGAATTCCTTCAACATTCGGATCGCCCATGATGATTTTGAACGCTTCTTTCACTTTCTCTTTGGTCGCCCCGCCGCCTACATCGAGGAAGTTAGCCGGCTCAGAACCATAGAGGTTGATGATATCCATCGTCGCCATCGCAAGGCCGGCACCATTAACCATACAGCCAATTTTACCATCCATCTTAATGTAAGCGAGGTCGTATTTAGACGCTTCTAGCTCGAGTGGATCTTCCTCGGCTTCGTCGCGCAGTGCAAAAACCTCTGGCTGACGGTAAAGCGCGTTTGGATCGAAATTCATTTTCGCATCCAAAGCAATGAGCTCATTGCCCTTTGTAATGACAAGCGGGTTGATCTCAATTTGTGAAGCATCAGTACCCATGAATGCATCGTAAATGCCTTGTGAGAATTTGTAGAAGTCACCCATTAGTTCCTTGGGAATTTTGAGCGCAAATGCAAGCTGACGTGCGTGGAACGGTTGGAAGCCGCTCGCAGGATCAACCTTAGTCGTTACGATTTTCTCCGGAGTTTCTTCCGCCACCGCTTCAATATCCATGCCGCCTTCAGTGGAGGCCATGAAAGTTACGAAGCTCGTATCGCGGTCGATCACGACGGAGAAGTAAAGTTCCTTATCAATGTCGCAGCCTTCTTCGATATAAAGGCGTTGAACCTTCTGACCTGCAGGGCCCGTTTGGTGCGTGACCAAGGTCATACCCATAATTTCGTCAGCAAGTGCTTTCACTTCATCAATTGATTTTGCGAGTTTTACGCCACCCGCTTTACCACGGCCACCCGCGTGGATTTGTGCTTTAACCACCCAAAGATTGCCACCTAGCTCTTTAGCAGCAGCAACAGCTTCATCGGTATTTAAGGCAGGAAGGCCGCGGCCAACGCGTACACCGTATTTTTTGAGAACGGCTTTCGCTTGATATTCATGGATATTCATGGGTTTTCACCTTCTAAAAATGTTTCAATCCCGTCACTCTAGCGCGTGAGCGCAGAAGTGCAAGAGAGACTGAGAGTTTGCCTCTATCTAAGATGCACTTTCTCAAGTAGCTGCTGTACGGCTTCAACCGAGTGATCGAACATCTCTTTCTCTTGAGTGTTCAAGCTAACTTCAACGATTTTCTCAACGCCGTTTTTACCAATAACAGTAGGCACGCCAATATACATATCTTGCACGCCATATTCACCGCTTAGGTAAGCGGCGCATGGGAAGATGCGGCGTTTATCTTTAATGTAAGATTCAGCCATCGCAATCGCGGAAGCGGCGGGTGCGTGGTAAGCTGAGCCATTTTTCAATAAGCCAACAATCTCTGCACCGCCATCGCGGGTACGCTGAACAATCGCTTCAATACGCTCATTGGTTGTCCAACCCATTTTCACAAGATCAAATAACGGGATACCGGCAACAGTAGAGTAACGTGTGAGTGGAACCATTGTGTCGCCATGGCCGCCTAAAACGAAGGCTGAGACATCTTCAACCGACACATTGAATTCTTCTGCCAAGAAAGTACGGAAACGCGCGCCATCAAGTACACCAGCCATGCCGACAATTTTGTTGGCTGGCATTTGGCTGACTTCTTTAAACACCCAAACCATTGCATCCAGTGGGTTCGTGATAACGATCACGAAAGCGTCTGGTGCATATTTCGCGACATTCTCTGCCACGGTTTTGATGATAGAAGTATTGATATCGATCAAGTCATCGCGGCTCATGCCAGGTTTGCGGGGTACGCCAGCGGTGACGATCACCACATCTGAGCCTTCAATATCTTTATAACTATTGGTACCCATCATATCCGCATCAAATCCACTGACGGGAGCTGATTCCGCAATATCGAGTGCTTTGCCTTGCGGCATGCCTTCGGTAATATCGAATAACACCACATCACCGAGTTCTTTTAAACCGATAAGATGTGCGAGTGTTCCGCCGATCATACCGGAGCCGATAAGTGCGAATTTTGTACGTTTAGCCATGGGGGTTCTCCTAGTGAATATCTATATGTGTGGGCACTATAAGCGCGTAAATGGCAGGTGCAACTACAGATAGCTTGATTGCATGATTTTAAGGCCAGTTTTTTTAGATAAAACTTTAGCTATTTCGTCGTAAAATCTTCACACTAAAACAGTAAAGAGCATTAATCATTTATGGTATTCTAAGGATAAGGAAAAATCATCGGGAGTATTGGAATGCAACTTACATCTAGAACTGAAATGGGCTCCTCTTTCGAAGGTCAGGCAACGGGAGATTTATCCTTTTTAGATGGCGATATGAATACCGCCTTGAAGAGCGCTGACACTAGAAATTTGGATGAACTACTTCCGCAAATTAAGGCGCTAGAGTCTATAGTTTCAAACTTACATAGCTTAATAGGTAGACGGCTCAAACAAGAGCAACAAGAGGTCAATGCAGAAATCCTTCAAGCAGAAGAAGTGTTTACTATGGGAGCCGAAGACACGATTGATGTGCATGCGTTGCTCAATGAAATGGAAAACCTTGAAGATTCTTATCGATAGGTAAGGCTTAAACTACCCATTTAATTTATAAATATCGCCGCTGGCACTTTTAGCCTTCTGCAGCACTTTTCCGCGGCCCGAAAGCGACGGATTGGTCATGAAATATTCATGCGCACTCAGGCCTTTCTTTTTGTAAGGCATGCGGGTGTAGATGCCATCTTCGCCTAACATCCAACTTTGTTTTTCATCTTTAAAATTAGCCAGCATTATTTGCCCGAGAATTTGTGCGTGAACGGTTTCATTCTCAATCGGCACGAGCACTTCGACACGACGATCAAAGTTACGCGGCATCCAATCGGCCGACGAGATATAGAGTTTTGCCTCTTCAGAGGGCAACGTATGGCCATCGCCAAAGGCATAGATGCGCGAATGTTCTAAGAAGCGCCCGACGATGGATTTCACCGTGATATTTTCCGATAAGCCTTTGACGCTCGGTTTCAAACTGCAAATGCCGCGTACGACAAGGTTGATGGTCACGCCTGCTTGTGAGGCGATGTAAAGCGCATCAATAATCTCAGGATCGAGTAACGCATTCATTTTCGCCCAAATGAAAGCAGGGCGGCCTTCTGTCGCATGCACAATCTCATTTTTAATGAGAGTAAGTAAATGTGGACGTAGTTCTTTCGGTGCCAATACCAATTTCTTCATGTCGCGCGGTGGCGCGTAGCCGGTGACGAAATTGAACAGATAAGCAGCGTCGCGGCACAAGGTTTCATTGCAGGTGAAGAAGGAAAGGTCGGTATAAACTTTCGCCGTTTTCGGATGGTAATTGCCGGTGCCGAAATGGGCGTAGGATTTCAAGCCCGTTTCGTCTTTGCGGGTCACGAGTGTCACTTTGGAGTGAGTTTTGAGTTTGACGAATCCGTACACGACTTGCACGCCAGCGCGCTCCATATCGCGCGCCCAGCGAATATTAGCTTCCTCATCGAAGCGGGCTTTGAGTTCGACCAAAGCGGTCACAGACTTCCCATTCTCTGCCGCTTCGATCAGCGCGGCCACAATCGGCGAGTTTGAGCTGGTACGGTACAGCGTCGATTTAATCGAGATCACATCCGGATCGAGTGCGGCTTGCTGCACGAAGCGCACCACCACATCGAAGCTTTCATACGGATGATGTACGACGATATCCTTTTCGGCAATGGCGGCGAAACAATTGCCATCATAATCTTCAATCCGCTCCGGGAAACGGACAGTGAAGGGTGGGTAGCGGCATTCAGGGCGTTCTATTTGCAGTAATTCGGACAGATGCGAAAGGCCGACCATATCTTCCAGCGCTACGATATCACGCTCTTCGACTTGTAACTGCTCCATCACCAATTGGCGCAGCTCTTGCGGGGTATCTTTGGTCGTGTTGATGCGCACGGCGCGGCCACGACGACGGCGTTTAATGGCGCGCTCAAAGCCGCCGACTAAATCTTCAGCATCATCTTCAATATCTAAATCACTGTCGCGAATGACGCGGATAATTCCGCTATTTAACATTTTGAATTTGGGGAAAAGCTTGTCGATGAAAAGAGCGATCACTTCTTCAACTGGAATCATGCGGATGGTTTCATCATCATCGTCTGGATCCGCCAGGGTGACGAAACGCTGTAGCTTCGGCGGAAACAGGATAACCGAGGTTTGAGTATCGCGGCCGTTCGGTGTTTCCAGCGTGAAAAGCTGCGCGATGCCCAAATTTGGAATGAACGGGAAAGGGTGTGCCGGATCAATCGCAATCGGCGTAAGCACGGGGAAAATATTTTCCGAAAAATACTCCGCTAGCCAGTTAAGTTCCGCTTTTGAGAGCGCGTCTTTCGTGATGACATCGACACCCTGTTTGCTTAACTCGCCACGGAGCTGAATCCAGCATTGCTGCTGCTGCTGCATGATTTCGGCAATGCCGGTACGCATGCCTTTGAGCTGCTGCTTGGGAGTCATTCCATCAATCGAGATGCTCTGAATACCGTAAAGCTGTTGGTCCATAAGCCCTGCGACGCGCACCATCACAAACTCGTCTAAGTTTGATCCGCAAATGGAGAGGAAGTTCACCCGCTCCAGTAGAGGGGTGTACGGATTCTCCGCTTCTTCCAACACGCGGGCATTAAAAGCCAGCCAAGAAAGCTCACGGTTAAAGTATCTGTCTTCAGGTAAGGATGAACGGTTCATAGCGCGTGACACTATGCGCCCTTTATGCAAAAGATACAAGTCTATGGCGAAGCAGATTTACATTTTAAGGCATGCTCTGACCGAGCCCTATAGCGATAGTGGCGGAGATTTTGGTCGAAGCTTAATCGCCAAAGGTTTTGAAGATGCAGCTAAAATGGGTGAGAAAATTGTCGCAAGCGGCTTTATTCCAGAGGCTATTTACTGCTCTACCGCCAAGCGCACGCAGCAAACCTTAGAGATGGCTTGGCCGCATATTGGCGCGAGTGACCCTAAGATGACCCATCTGGATGAACTCTATTTGGCCAGCGAGGGTGATATTCTAAATATCATCCATAATTTGCCTGAAACGGCTCAAAAAGTCATGATCATCGGTCATAATCCAGGAGTGCACCACCTGGTGCAAATTCTTAGCGCAAGTACGTTGATGAATTTTTCACCCGCGACTTGTGCAGTACTGCAAAGCGAACATGCAAGCTGGCAAGATATCACGCCAGATAGCATGAAACTCGCCGAGCTGCTTGTTGCAAATTAATTAGATATCTTGGCCGGTTTTCGCCCAATCAGCGAGGAAGGTTTCTAGGCCTTGATCCGTGAGGGGGTGTTTCACCAATTGGTGCATCACTTTTGGCGGAATCGTTGCGACGTCAGCACCCATCAATGCGCTATCCACTAAGTGTAGAGGGCTGCGGATAGAAGCGACAAGAATTTCAGTGTTGAAATCATAATTGCTGTAGATTTGTACGATATCGGCGATGAGCTGCATGCCATCGTGCGAGATATCTTCTAAGCGTCCAACGAAGGGAGAGATAAACGCCGCGCCGGCTTTAGCCGCCATCAATGCTTGTGCCGCTGAGAAACAAAGCGTTACATTCACCATGCGACCTTGGCTTGAGAAATGTTTGCATGCTTTCAAACCGTCCATGGTCAGGGGAAGTTTCAAGGCGATGTTATCAGCGATAGCGAGAATTTTTTCACCTTCGCGTTTCATGCCTTCAAAATCAGTTGCCGCCACTTCGCCGCTTACAGGACCGTCAACGATCTCACAGATTTCTTTGAGCAAGGGTAGGAATTCTTTACCTTCTTTGGCAACGAGTGATGGGTTGGTCGTTACACCATCTAGCAAGCCAGTTGCGGCGAGTTCTTTGATTTCATCTAAGTTAGCAGTATCAACAAAAAATTTCATGAGGGCTCCTGAGTTATATTTGAGGTGGTTATAGCTCAATGCGCCTTAACTGCAAGGTCTAGTGCTTGGCTCTTTTTCGATTCGCTAGTTCCGTTACTTTCTCGCTTGCGGTGGTCTGAAAGAAAGCGGGGATGAGGCCATGAATGAGCGCCATTATTCCGGCAGCAAAGCAACTTAAGCCGTAGCGCAGCGCAAAGCGTTGATGGTGGAAATATGCTTCCCCTGTATCGGTTAAATGCTGTCGGCTTTTTTTAATCATTACTTTTACCTTCGGTTAACCTCTTTGCTCTATACTATAGATAAGTCACTCTTTGAAAGGAAATGCGTTTTGAATTCACCTGAAATTATAGATGCCGTTGGTAAGTTAATCACCTTTGATTGGGTCAAAGAGAAGGCGGGGAGCTATTTTGATAATGCCGAGCATTTAAACGAAGAAGATTATTTGACGATTCGTGCCAAGTTCACCTCGGACGTGATGAGAAATAAGTTTAAACCGAAGATGGAATCTTTAGATTCAAACTGTGCGATCTTTTTGAAAAAGATATGCGGTAGGTTGATTGAGGAAAAGATTGCAGGCCATATGCGCGAGCAAGAAAATCACCAATTAGCGAAATAAGCGAAAATTACTCCAGTGCCTAAGGGACAATAGAGTCGACAGAAAGCTCACATAGGGGCTTTAAGTCGCTACCCATTCTAGTTTTTCGAATTCTTCTTTCAAAATAATATCAAGTTCATCCATCGAAACGTCTTTGCCTAAAGCGCTGAGCGAGGTCACTCCATGTTCGTGAATCCCGCAAGGGACGATGCCAGAAAAATGTGAGAGATCAGGGCTCACGTTAATGGCGATGCCATGAAAGCAGACCCATTTCTTTACACGAATACCAAGCGCTGCGATTTTATTTTCGCGCCCATCCGGCTGTACGACCCAAATGCCAATGCGGCCTTCGCGGCGTTCGCCTGTTACGCCGCAGCGGGCTAGGCTGTTGATAATCCACTCTTCCAACAAACATACATAGCGGCGTATATCAGGTTTAGGCTGCATACGCGCTTTGAGGTTAAGCATCGTATAAACGATGCGCTGACCGGGGCCATGATAGGTATATTGTCCGCCGCGTCCTGCATCATAGACAGGGAATTTCTCAGGGGTGAGTAAATCGCTGATTTGAGCGCTACTGCCAGCCGTGTAAAGCGGAGGGTGTTCCAGCGCCCAGAGCAGCTCACCTGCCTCGCCATTGATAATCCCTTCGACACGCTGCAGCATGGTTTCATGTGCCGTTTCGTAATCAATAAGGGAAGGGGATGTAATCCACTCAGGCATTAGCGCATTTGCGGTGGCGTTTGTCTGCTGCTTCGCGCCAGAGCTTCATTATAGACGCAGACAATTTCATTGCCATGGCGCAGGGTGAAACGACTAGAGACTCGTTCAACGATAATTTTATCGCCACGCGCTCGGAAGTTGATCAGCGCCTCGTTATTTTGAGCATCTACATGGTAAAATGCTGGAATTGAGGCGTTTTTATCGCGGAACTCGAAATAGGTAAATTCGCCATCATCATAGATTTTGACCGGAGCGAAGATTTGAGAGCCACGAATGGAATAGTTGAAATTGAAATTCTCATACCCGTCTATTTCAGGTTTCCGCAACTTCTCTTTTTTCTTTTTCTTGCTCACGAAGGTCTGAGTCGGATAAATGAATTTCATCACCCAAATTAGATTAGGGTCTTCAATGCTTTCCGCTTCTTCTGCGTGCAATTCAAATAAGTAAGTACGCTTATTGGTCAGCAGTGTCATGTTGGTTTGCGCGTCCTGTTCGACTGGCTTTAAAAAGATTCGGTTTCCAGAAGGCGTGATCTGCCATGGTACGGAGTCACCCATAGAAATCGTTTGAATTTCTTCGCCCACATCTAGCAAAATACTGGACTGATAGCCGTAATGGCCGGTAAATTTGAACACCTCATCCGGCGCATACATGATGGTATGAATGCGGCCATCAACGCCTTGAGGGCGCGGCGACTTTAAAGCGTCCGCAGCACTGGGAGAGAGCAAGAATAGCCCGCTCAGAAGCAATGATAGAGTAAAAAGACGCATCATAGTTTATCTGTGTGTCACTTCCTGCACATTATATTGACCTACCCGAAAATCGATTTTTTCTGCGAGTTCATACGTTTCCTTTGCCGTATTCCATTGCAAAACCTCATTGGTATTCTGGTCTACCGTAAGTTTGGGGAAACGAAAAGTAATATTCGTGACCCAATTATTTTGTTGTTGCTGCTTGCCCCGTGCAACATTGGTGGTGAAGTAAAGGGTTGCGCGGCTTGGGTAGCTAGCAAGATCCATCCGGATATCATAGATAGAGACCGTACGGGTCGCCGATCTTCCATATTTGTTGAAAGGGCTGCTAGGGTTCTCAGGATTAATAAAGCGTTGGTATCGTTGAAATTCTTTTTCTCCGCTTGTGCTGCGGATACGGTTGAACTGCCATTCTAATTTTGTCACATCATAACGGAAGGCTTCGCGTTCTTTCAGATAGTTTGAGAGCAAGAACCGGGCAACCGCAACATTAATATCTTCAGCGGGTTTGCTTCGTAATTTACTGATAATAGGCAACTCTTCTGCCAAATCATCGCTGTAGATCGTATAAGGCACGGTACGCGATAAAGGTAGCATTGAAAGGTAGGTGATGGCAGAGAAGAAGATAGTGAGTGCAGAAAGTGCCATAATGAGGATAAAGAAGCTTCGTTCGACAAGAGGGCGGTGGTAAATCTCATCAAACCATTGCTTTGCATTAACAAAATAGCTTTCATCTGCCACCGACTTGCGAATGGCACTGGTATCTAACTGCTGTCTGATATCCTCCATGGTTTAATAATTACCCCTAACTGTCATAGAAATGAAATGTTTATGTGCGATCATTTAGATAATGAAGTATAAAAATACTGGGAGTGTCATGTAATGCGTCAATTTTATATAAGTTTTTTGATGGTTCTATTCGCAGGATTGACTACAGCGAGTGCTCAAGTAAATACAACTCAAGCTGATTTGTTAAACAGTATTGGCAAAGGTGGCAGTGCAACAGGCTCTGGCGCGGGCAAGAATTTGCTCGATACTTACAAAAATCAACTGAAACAAGGTATGGCTTGTACGAATGGTAATACAATCGGCTGTAAGGCGCTGCCTAATCGAAGTGGTTCTACGTCGAGCAGTCCAACGGCACCTCCGACGAAGTCCAATCCACCTCCAGCGACGCCTCGGACGAACTCGTCACCCTCAATGAGACCTCCAGCGACACCTCGGACGAACCCAAACCCTCCAACGACACCTCCGAAGACACCGCCGTTGACTGGATTAACGCGTGATAAACTCGTTGATGAAATGGGTAAGGCGGTTGCAAAGCGTATTAATAATTTGGGTAGCAACCTACCGACGGCCGATCTTGCTGGCATTATTCGTTATATTGAAGCAATGAATACGATTCTGAGGCTCTCTGAGGCGCCTGCAGATAAGCCAGCGATTACGGCTGTATTGAATAAACTGGCACAATCTAATACGGCGCCAATCATGGCGAATTTGGAGGTGATGCAGAAATCAGAAAGAGAGTTAAGCGTCCTACAAGTCGCCCGTCGAGTCGAGGGAACTGAGGTGATGACCAAGGTGATCAATGATTTCGGTAAGAATGGTGGCCGTAAAATGAAAAAAGCGATGTATAAAATGGACGAAAAACTTCGCTCAGTGCATGCAAGCGCTTCGCTTAAAGAAAAAAATAAAATTCGCAAAGTGATGAATTTGCTCAATGAGCACTCACGTAAGGATATTCCAAATCAAGTCATGAAGGCAGCCCTTAACCCTCTTATGATGAAAGGTAAGCTATTGCCTGGGTTTGATGGTCAAATGATTGCTCAACTGTTAGAGTCTACAGATTATAATTATGATGAAGAAGATGATGATGATGATTTACCGGGTGCTGACGTTATTAAGCGCGCCTCTCAAGTTAAATAAATAAAGGACTGTAAGCTGCATGGCTAAAAACGAAGCATGCGATTTTAAACATAAAGGAGTTAGAGGGTTAAGCCTCTTTCTCCTTTGCTTCGTTCTGTTATTTGCTTTTTCTGCCCATGCGCAACTGCAAATTCCTGGCTGTAATAAGAGTCCAACAGACTTGTTGAAGCTGATTCCTCCCGTTCCGGGCATCAAAGATGTTCGAAAAACTCTTGATTTTGCTACAAATTTAATGGGAATGACTGATGATGATCTTTATAATAATTTAGATCAAATCAGCCCTATGTTGGATGGTTTTCATCCTGATAAAGTGACAGATCAGTTAAGTAATTTGGATAATATCCTTCAAAACCCCAGCTTTGAGGCAACGGGTGTTTTAGGGGGGATGATTGATGGAGTTTTGAGTGCCCAGAGTCTGCCGGCATTTGATGCAAAACTCAGGACGCTTCACAAAAAATATGGAGATAAACTAGCTCAGGAAGCTGATCCGAACAAAAAAGCAAACTATGTTAAACAGCAGAAAAAGATATCGGATTTAATTGCCAAATGGCCCGAAGTGCCTGGTGCGGTAGAAAAGGCGCAAAAAGATCTAGCAGGGTTTCTTGAAAAAGAAGGCGTGATGAAGGAGATAGATAAAGCCAAGGACCTTCTCGATAAAGCCATGAACCCAGAGACTCTAGGAAGTGACATTACGGGGCTTCTGGGTAAAATCAAGAATCTCGATATGAGTAAACTTGCGGGCATAAAATCAAAACTAGATTCTATATGCGGTATGTTGCCGAATTTCGGAGATTTACGCGAAAAGGTGACAGGAGTTATTACTGCATATGCTGATGGCGTTTTAGCGAAAGCTAAAGATGAATTAAAAAAATTAGCAGAAGAGGCGCTAGGTAAGTTGCTGGATAAGCTACCTTTAGGGCCGATGCGCGATAAAGTTGAAGATGCATTGAATAAACTCAAAAATGGTGATCTTGCAGGAGCGGTTTCGGGGCTTGCAAACTCAGGGGTTAATGCTGCTCTTGATCAGCTAGGGTTAGGCGGTATTGACGGTCTAGTGAATGGCTTGGGCGGTGGTGGCGGGTCTCGTGATCTCGTAAGTGTAGGCCCAGGATTTGGACTGCTTTGTAAAGCCAAGCGAATAAGTGAAAAATATAAATGTCCGGAAGTTGAATGTGATAGCAATATACTTCTAAAAGGTGCGAATTCGGGTGGCAAAGAATTTACGGACCGCGTGAAACAATATTTTGAATATAAACCACCGACGAATAATCGTGATCGTTACTTAGATAAGGATCATCATGATTATGAGATTAATAAGCCCGGTGAGAAAACAAGAGCCGGTGCTTACCGAATGGATAACCCGAAGAAAGGCTGCGGCGTCATTAGCAGTCTTGTTGGCGGCTTTGGCGGCGGCGATGATGAAGTAAGCGAGCCGTGTCAGGATAATCGCTATCGTGATATGTGCTTTATAGGGACCCTGGGTGTCGATCATGATTATGAGATTTATGGACGAACGCTAATGGAAGATGAATTGCCCTTCCCTGGAATCGCTGGGTCGTTGCCGCAATATGATAAATCTTCAAAGAAACTATCGTGTATCGTTCCTAAAAACACAGAACGCCTATCGACTTTGGAGCTGGATAATGGATGGCGCTATCGTGATATGTGCCCAGGCAGTCAGAATCTTCGTAGGGTCCCAAAAGATAAACTTGAAGATAATGCTTATGATATTTTCCGAGGCGCGTTTGGTTGCTTCAACCCTTTGCCTAAATGTGGATTAAAGAATGATTGGGAACTTAATTCTATCCTATGGAAAAATAAAGAATATAAGAAATATATAGATAAATTCTCTGGCCAAATTTTAGCAGGCCTTGGGGGTGCCATAGGCGGAGCTGTTGGTTCGTTAGTCGGTGGTGGTAGTGATATAAAGAAAAAACTTGAGCAGCTTCTATTAGCGGGCCAATTCAAGGAAATTGAGAAATTAATGAAGCCTAGCAAGTCAGCGGCTGCTGAATGTAAGCCGGCTTATTGGGTGCGCTTAATGCTTGATAGTTGTGCCAATCAGCATATTTCGCAAAAATCATTTAACCCAGATTATATTTATAACCGGGATAAAGGCGAAGTGGGGAAATCTCCACGTTTTTGTCAGCCGTTTAGAGCAAAGCGTATTGGGTTCGGAGAAGGAGAATATGATGTAAGGGATTATCTGAAACGTTCGTATAAAGGCTTGCTTAAAGATGATTATATGCCGTGGATTAAATATGATCGTCACGAGAATTCCGATGCAAATAAAGAGGCGGATGAGTTCCGTAAAGATAATTGGCCCGAACGTAAAATTAAGTGGCCATCTAAGACTTGGAGCAACAGTAGTGATGTTGAGTTGAAGACGGGTTATAATAAAATGAATAACCTTTTGAGTCTTCCGGGGGTTGATAAGCTTACAAAATCAATTAATGCATACGCTGATCACCCTGTAGAACGGATTATTGATCCGCTACATCCATTTTCGCCGCGCTATGACATTGCGGAACTGTCGGATACTACCTTATTGACAGATCGTAATTTATTTGGTGATGTAACAGAGAGTAAAACGAACTTTTCTGTTTATCTCAGCACACCGACTCCAAACCCTTTAGGTGGCGATGCCGTGCCAAAATCAAAGAAATATTTCTGTGTCCCTAGTAAAAAGCAGAAAAAAGGGTATTGGGAATTTGGGTGCACTATCTATTGTTCTGCGGTGGAGGTAGACCTCCTACGCTTCCGTTATAAAGATTACCGCCTCTGCATGGGATGCCAGATTGATACGAATGAAAAAGCATTCTGGGACGAGTATAAGATCAATTGGAAACATTATAGGAAGAAATATTGCAGGGCTTCCGGTAAGAATTCAGATTGTGATTATGGTGACGAGATATGTAACTCATGTCCAAAAATTGCAAAACATGCGGCACTCGCTGCGGTGGCTGCTGTTGGTTGTGCTGTTGAAACGTACTTCGGTGTTACAGATGGGCCTTCATGTAAGGAAATGAAGAAACAACTTAAGAAAGTCGCCTTCTACACAATAGCATGCAACAAATGTGGTCGTGCCGCTAGGGCCGAATCATTGGAACGCACACGTTCGGGTGATAATAAAAAAGAAGAACCTGAATGGGGTCCAACGGCAGTAGGTAAAAACTGGCCAGTATGCAGTACGCGGTTTAACCATAAAGGGGATCCGGCATTATGCAAAAAAGCTAAAGAAGAGTACACCTGTGATAATCAAGGTGAGAAGGCTAAAGACGATATCAATATTGATAAAGAGTCAAAATCGGATGCGGAAAAGTGTGAGAAGAAAAACATTGATAAGATTTGCGGTGATGCTGCGAAGCCAATTTACAGTGTTAATTTCTTAAAAATTCGTACCCGCAAAGGGGACTTTAGAACGGATGATAAGACGCCGAAAAAGAGACTGGGCTCTGGACTTTATGTTCCATCCAGCATTGGAGGAAAATTTGGTAAGAATGTCGAAAAATGGAAGAAAAAATATGCAGATGAAGATCCTGCTGATGGGCACGGCTTCCGTGAATATTTTAAAAACCATCGTCCGTATATGCGTTGGTGGGATACAGGGGGAGAAGCCTTCCAACCGAAGAAAGATCCAGACTATTGGTGTGATTGGGGACAAAATGACGCTGTAATGGGTGTTGGCCGAGATTATAACTCGATCCATGGCCGTAAAGCACAGCTTTGCCGCTATGGCGGTGGCGCGGGTATTGGCGATAGCTGTATGACCATGCAGGATTGGAAGGACGGTAAAAACGGCAGTAAGACCATTCCACAAGATAGAAAATTCCCATCGCTTGCGGGCTCCGAATGGGCTGAATTAAAAATGTATCAAGCGAACTGTTTCCGTACGCATGGTCTCAGTTGTCTCTGTCAGTATGAGAAAACCTTTAAAAAGCAATCAAGTGAAGAAAAAGTCTTAACCTTACTGGGAGCGGCACTTTCTACGCCGACTAAGGTCAGTGAAAAAACGCAAGATAGCAAAGATATGATTGAACAAATCCGACAGGAGGCCCCTTTAATATGGCGTGGTTATGTGAGTACGCCTGCCAATCGTGATGACGCAAGAACGGGCCAGGTGATTGGTAAGAATCAGCAATTCCCGTATGCTTATGGGTCGCCTAAGTCGGGGAGTATTATTATGGGTGGCCTTGATAAGGCACAGAAGCATGATATTTTAATTTGGCCCGCCGGTAAGGGTGGATTGCCGCATGTGGCGTTTGTTGAAGCGACACGAAACGTGAACAACCCTAAGGACCTTAACTTTGTAGAAGTGAGTGAATCTAATAACGGGAAATACCCAGATGCTTGTGGAGGTACGAGTTATTCAGGGCGTGGTGCGAACCGAAGGCTTTATCCGAGTAAGAAAGACTTGCCCGAGTATGTTCAGGTGCTTATTGAAGAGCAAGTGGCCGCGACCTATTATTGTGATGACCCTGAGCTTGGTCATTGTGTTGAACGTCAATGGAATAACGTCATCATTTATCGTCCACGACTTGACGTGAGAGAGATGAAGTTCTGATGGTACGTTTAGCTATAGTTTTAACGATGCTGCTGCCAAATATGCTACAGGCAGCCCCTGCGACGACCTGTAAAGAAATGATCCAATCAGGAATGTCGCTTAATGAAATTTCAGCAGGCGGGGCTACTCGTGCTGCTGTTCTTGATTGTAAGGGGCGTGGGGATATGCCGCTTTACCTGCGCAATCAAATGGGGGCAGCACCCATTGTAACAGCGGTAGGCAATAGCCATCCAGGTGCTCCTTGTCGCCCAGGAACTAAGCACCAATGCCCTAATACCATGCGTAAATATACAGATGGTAGTGATTCTCCGCCCGGATATGATCCCGCAAAGAATCCAAAATTTAATGAACCTGTTGGAGTGTTTGGTGAGTTGAATGAGAGAGAAATTCCGTGTGGTGCATTGACTTCGTTCGCGCAATCGGCCATGCAAAACTTACTTGGCAAAGCAAAAATAAACATTCCAACTCCTATAGCTGAGATCAATGCTCGGATGAATAAAATTCAAGGTTATATGAACCAATTAGGCGGGCTTGTATCAACGTTTCAAGCTGGGGGGGCAATTCCGAGTAATCAAGCGAATCAATTGCTCACGAGTATTGGAAGCGAAATTTCGGGTTTGTTAGGCCAGATGCCTGTTGTAGGAGGAGCCGTAACAGGACTTGTAAACCAAGGTATGGGTTTACTCAGTACGCAAGTGAATAAATTTATCAATACGAATACGGCAACGCCGCAAGCTGAAATTGATGGAATCGCGGCAACTCTAAATCAGCATTTAGGGACCGTTCAGGGGCATTTAAATACAGCGCGTAGCGAGGTAGTGAAAGCTCAACAAAAGCTCGATGATGCAACAAATGGTTTGTTCGGTGATTTTAATCTTAAGGATGAGATTAATAACGGCATTACGAACTTATTAAGCAAATTATTTAAATATAAGGATTGTCAGAACGGAAAGTTTTGGGGGATTTTAAACAGGCTTTTTGCTCTGGTTATGAAAAAAGGCAAGCATGTTTACAATGTCGGTAATAGCACTTTTATTTCGCCTGATGAAAGCTACATCACCTTACCGCTAGGTGCGAATATTTCGTTTATTAGTCAAACAGGACCGCCAGCAGTGAACTTCTCTTTGCCCAATGGAGGTAGCTTCACCGATGCAAAAGGTTATGAAGTTAAACTAGCCCCGGGCGTGACACCTAAATTCCGACGGGATGGCTTTGTAAGGGTTTCAGATGGAAATCAGTATCGCGTTCACCCGCGCCAAGAAGTGATCTTAAATCCGAATGGAATTATTGGAATTCCGGCAAAAACGCGCATTCCTGTAGATCCTAAAGGTAAGATCTATCCGATGGGTGCAGTGACTCAGCCGCCCGTATGGTATGATGATTATATAAGTTCGCTTAAATAGTTTTCCGCAAGCTCTATGCCTTGTGCATCACCAACATGTAGCCATGCGCCTTCGTGAACCATGCCGTAAAGCGGACAATTTTCGCCCTTATTAACGGCTGCTTTATAGAGTTGGCTTAGGCTGAATGCACCCTTTGGAGCGCCGTCCAGAAAGCGTTTATGCAGGCGTTGAATACCCATATAAACATAAGCTGATTTTCCCTCAACGCGTGGCTGAATGCGGCCATCTTCAGCGAGACTGAAATCGCCTGCGCCTTTATAGCCGACTGCGCGTTCTAATGGACAAAGTAGCATGAGCCCGTCCATATGAGATGCATCCCATGCTTCATTCATTTTCTTCAATACAGAACTATTCGATTCTTCCACACAAATGACATCGCTATTAAGGGTGAAGAAACTGCTCCCCAGCAAAGGCAACGCACGGCAGATACCGCCACCCGTTTCTAACAATTCTTCCTCGCGCGAGATGGTGCAGGTAAAATTCTGCTTTGCGAGGTAACCCTCAATTTGTTCGCCTAAATGATGCGTATTTACAATCGCTTCTTCGATGCCAGCGTGTTGGACTAGCTTAAGCGCATAATCAATCAGCGGATGACCTCCGACTTTAACTAAAGGCTTTGGCGTTTCGCTCGTATAAGGTTGCATGCGGCGGCCACGACCTGCGGCTAAAATCATTGCTTCGATAGGGTTAGCCAATCTGGCCTCCTGATTTCTGTTTGGTTTCTAATGGAGGAATGCCGCGTAAATTGCTGACCGGTAAAACTTCATCCATCCACGCACGTAGCGGGCGGATAATCGGATGTTCCATATCATTCTCTAAATGCTTCCACACGCGCGGTAAGAGGTCGAGATAATCGTGCTTATCGTCACGCATGGCGAGGCGAGTGAAAATACCGATAATTTTACAATTACGTTGAGCACCCAGAAGGGAGTAAAGTGCCATGAAACTATCAGACGGCCATTGCATTTGTTGAATATAATGGTTGATGGCAGTCATGGCCGTTTCCGGTGCGACGTCGCGGCGCGCATCTTCGATGAAGGAAACGAGATCATAAGCTGGAGAGCCCATCACGGCATCTTGGAAATCGAGTAAGCCGACTTTACCCACACCCGCGCGCTTTGGCATCCAGAGTAAATTATCCGCATGGTAATCGCGTAGTACGACCACGTTAGGCAACCATGGTGCCCGCTCGAATAAATCTTGCCAGAGTTTCAAATAACTGGGGCGAAGTTCCGCCGCGCGTTCTGCGCCAAGCATGGCGGCGAGATACCAATCCACAAAGAGAGTAGCCTCGCGCAACAGTAGCTCAGTATCATATTCAGGAATTTGAGGTGCATCCTCTTGGCGCTTGTGCAGGTCAATCAGAAAATTGGTCGCTTCCAAATAAAGCTTTGATTCCTGTGCCGGTTTTTCCTTAAGCCAGTGGCTGTAAAGGTCGTCGCCTAAATCTTCAAGCAGCAGGAAACCTGTCTCCAAATCGCGCGCAATAATATGCGGCGCGCTATAGCCGTGCCCAGTTAAATAGTGTGCCATCTGAATGAAGGGAGGGAGGGGTTCTTTCTCCGGCGGTGCATCCATGAGGACCGCACGTTTATCGCCAAGATGCACGCGTTGATAGCTGCGAAATGAGGCATCGCCTGAAAGGAACTCACATTTTGCTTCGCCCCAGCCATTAGCTTGGAGGAATGCTTGAGCGGCTTGTTTGCGATCAGCGGGCATGAAATGCTTTCTCTATCGTTTCGAGCTCGTCTTGGCGTGTCGGCGAAATGATCCGTGCCTGACGATGTTTATCTGTTAATTCCAGTGTAAGGGCTAATGCGTCTTTTGGCAACCAATCGGCGCAGATTTCTGGCCATTCTAGGCAAAGGATACCGCTCTGCAGCATGTCGGTAATGCCAATCTCTTCGCATTCGGATGTGTCTTCGATTCGGTACGCATCCATGTGGTGTAATGGCACATTACCGCCATTTGGCAAGGTTACAGGATATTCCTGCACGAGCATAAAGGTGGGTGAAATCACCGCGCCTGTGTAGCCAAGCGAGTGAATGAGGTGGCGCATGAAAGTAGTTTTCCCCGCACCCAATGTGCCGCTAAGGGTAAGGCAGTCGTGCGGGCGTAATATACTGCCAACGGCCTGTGCGAGCCTCTTTGTATCCTCTTCAGTGTGGAGCGTGAAAGTAATGGTTAATCCCTTTCCTCAATCCATGCCATTTGAATGGCTTCGAGAATCTTTTCGCTGCAGCCATTGGCATCGCCTTCAAAGCCATCCAGCGCCAAAACCCAGTCGCGTAAATCGGTGAAACGTAGGTTTATATTATCAGCTTGTGGGTGGGCTTCTTCCAACTCAATCGCAATATCCAGTACATCTGTCCAGCGCATGTCAATTCTCCTTTGCTTGTGCGTATGTGATAGACTAAACAGAAACTAATGCAATGCGCCGCAAAGAATAAGAAAAATAATGGGTGGCTCGCAGTAACGGCTTGTATCCTGATGTTAGGGGTTATGGGCTTCGCTGTGACGGCTTCAGCGCAAGTACGTCCGCAAGCCAGTGCATCCGTTATTCGTGACTTTGCGCGTGTGAGTTTTACGCATGCGGCGCCGCTTAAATTGCGCAATGCGGTGAAAGGCCGTCAGATTCGCCTGCGGTTTGATAAGCCGGTCGAGATATCAGCGGCACCCTTGCTGAAGAAACTAAAACCTTATGTGATTTCGATTAGTCAATCGAACGATAAGCGCAGCCTGCTGATCACCACAAACCGAGAATACCGTATTCGTAGTTTCGTCAGCGGTAAAAATACTGGCATTGATATTATTGGTTTGCAAAAAGGCGGCACTCAGGCAGCCGTGAAGAAAAAAACTCCTCCCGCCAAAAAGACGAACGCAAAACCGAAGAAGAGAACTGAAGCGCCGAAGAAGAAAGTTCCAGCAAAGAAAACCCCGCTGCCTAAAGCGCGCCCTTCTTTTAAACCCACACCACCAAAGCCGGTCGTAATCGAAAAGCCCAAAGTACCAGTGGCCGCACCTGCTTTGACTCCCGAACCTAAAAAGGCGGTGCAAGTAAAGCTGAAAACCGAACCTCCGAAGATTAATCCGCTGCTGCCCAAAGTGGAGCCAGAGCTGGTCGTTGAAGCGCCGTCTGCACCAGAGCCAGAACCTGTTATTGAAACGAAACCCGAACCTACGCCAGCGCCTGTTGTTAAAACAAAGCCCGAACCCGTGTCGGCTTCGGCGCCTCTTGCAGCAGGAGAAGAAAAAGTAGCCTTGGTAGAGCAGCCAAAACAAGTGGCCGCTCCGGTTGCACCGGTCACTGTGGTGGAAGAAGAAACTACAAAGGAAGTGACACTAACTGCTGCGCCGGAATCTCCTTTGCCGGGTGATGCTATTAAGGTGGAAGCATTGGAAGATGGTATTGCGCTGACCTTCCCGTGGGATAAGCGTGTAGCAGCAACGGTCTTCCGCCGCGCTAATCGAACGCTGATTTTATTTAATGAGCAAAAAGCGTTTAATCTTTCGCAATTAAGAGCCAACATTCACGTAAAGAATGTAAAAACGAATCAAATTTCGGGATTAACTTCGTCACAATTATGGGTGATTGAAACACCCCTTAAAGGCATCCATGTTAGCCGAAAAGAGAAGAGCTACGCATGGCGAATTGAATTGTTGCCGGAAGAGAAATTGCCGAAAAAGCTGCTGCGTTTGCAGCCAAAAGTAGAGCCACCCCTAAAGCCGCATCTGTTTGTGCCCGTATTAGAAATGGCGAGCCCGTTCAAATTCTATGACCCGTTGATCGGAGACCAACTCACGGCGATTCCGTTTTATGAAGCTGGTACGGGGTTAGTGCCGCCACGCCGTTTTGCAGAATTCTATATGCCGAGCACGGCGCAGGGACTTATTATTCAGGATGCGATACCGGAGCTACGCATCGCACGGACGCGTAGCGGCGTCAAGGTGACGGCACCGGGAGGGATTTTGCTCTCGAAAGATATTCTGCAAGTGCAATTGCCAGATCCTGAAATTGAAGACTCTGAAGCGGCGGATAGTTTTTTCCCGTATCAGAATTGGCAGGCACCGGTTGATGAGCCAGACGCTGCCGTGTTTGAGGGGCGTCTATGGCGTCAGGCTGCGGAGCAGGATAAGAAAAAGAAACGTATCGCCCGCAAGCGCCTTGCAGAATTATACTTATCGCAAGGTAAAGCGGTGGAGGCAAAAACGCTTCTACAGAATCTTGCGACGGATTCTCCAGTTTATTTCACCCGCAATAAAATGCACGCCTTGTTGGGAGCCGCGCATTTCTTATCGTACGAATTCCCGCAAGCAGAGACGGCCTTTAAACATGCCACAATCGAGAAGGAAGAAGAGCTCGATTTCTGGCGGGATATTTTAAATGTGATTCTGCGTGGCGAGGGTAGGGCCGATTATCAGAGTAATCACGCTCGCTATATTAGCCATTATCCGCCTGTAATGCGCCAGCGTTTAGCCTTGATTGCAGCGGATCATCTCATCAATAATAAGAGATATAATAAAGCGCTGAAAATTTTCGATACGCTCCATAAAGACCATATGCTCGAAGATGTGAAGGACCATGTAGAGTTTCTGATTGCACGTGTTTTGGCCGGAACGACGCAAAAAGATGCCGCGCGTTTAATGTGGGGTAGGCTCGCGCAGAAAATGCATAATCGCTACATTCGCCCGCGCGCTTTATTTGCGATTGCCAATCTCAACCTTGCGGAAAATAAAATCTCGATTGAAGAGGCGATCGCGCAATTAGAGCCTATTCGTATTATTTGGCGTGGCGATCAATTTGAAATCACATTGCTGAATTTATTGACGCGTCTTTATGAAGAGGTAGGGCAGCATCGTGAAGCCTTGCGCGCGTATCGTGAGATCATCACTTATTTCCCGAACTATCCGAAGAATATTGAAATTACGGGTAAGATGGCGGATATTTTTCGCAAACTCTTTAATGAGGGTGCCGCGGATAAGTTGACGCCTCTGCAAGCTTTGGCGCTGTATTATGAGTTTCGTAATCTCACGCCGATTGGCGATGAGGGCGATAAGATGATTCAGAATCTCGCCGACCGACTCACCGGTGTTGAGCTGCTCGATCGCGCTTCGTCGCTGTTACAGCATCAAGTGGAGTTCCGTCTATCAGGGGAGCAGCGTAGCCGTGTGGGAGCACGTTTGGCATTGATTCACTTGTTGCGGCGTAAACCCAAAGAGGCACTGAAAGTGCTGGAACTGACCGGTTATGGCGGCAACCCCTATAGCCTGCAGCATCAACGTTCATTGCTGACGGCACGTGCGCTTATGGGGGTCGATAAAGCTGATAGAGCGATCGCATTGCTAGAAGGAGATGATACGCGCGACGCGAAACTCCTGCAACTCTCCTTGCATTGGAAAGAACAAAATTGGCAAGAAGTAACGAAGGTTGCTGAAGGGCTCATGGGGCAGCGTGAAGATCCAAGTTTACCGCTTAGCGCTGCTGAAACCGATGTTCTCATGAAGCTTGCTATTGGTTATGTGTTTGAACAACAACGCGGACAATTGCAATATTTACGTGATTATTTCGCGCCGCTCATACCGGATAAAAAGTCGAAAGATCTATTTGCTTTCATTACCGAAGATACCAAGCTCGATTATCGCAATATTGCCAAACTTACGGCGCAAATTGGCCGGATGGAAAGCTTCCTCGCTACTTATCGCGAGAAGATTAAAGAAGAGGGTTTGAGTCAAGCGGTGCAGTAGCGACTTAAGCGGTCAGTGTGTGTGTAGGATTAACGGGTTCCGCGTCTAATTTACCGACATGCCCATTTCTATTTTCTAGCTCTTGGTCAGAATATTTTTTCTCTTTCGGAAGGGAGTCACTCTTCTCTTCTTGCATGCTTACTGGTTGAGCAGGCTTAGACTTAGTCGGTTTACTTGATGGAGATGTCTTTTGGAACTTCGCTTCTTGAGTGGGCTCTTTCTTCGCTTTTGCCTTATCGTCATGTTTGGCAATCAAGCGGCTGGAGAAATATAACCCGGCCGTACAAACGGAAGTGTAAAATGCTTCAAAGGCTCCTGTTTTCAACAAGTAAGGCCAGTCAATTTTGGGGAATCTCTTTTTAATGCCTGGGTAATGCTTTACAATTCTTTCGCCTGCTTTCTCGCCTGGAGCTTCAAAAAGCTTTGCGTTAAGTGAAACTCTCCCATTTCCCCATTTTCCCGTTTTTTCATTCTTTATTTGGCCATTTACTTTTTTCTTATCCATCAAAACGGCAATAGGAACGATAATCGCAGCCGTAGCGGCACGACCAAGTAAAACGCTTTTCCACGTCTGTTTGGGCTCTGCCGCATAGACGGAGTCATCTTCTGGTACGGTGCCGAACATCGTATCAAGCCCTCGAGCGATGCTTTCGCGCTTATCTTCAAAAAGTTTAATGACAGGCGCCATAATAGAGCCATCTAGGAATGAGAAGAAAACCATCTTCGACATTTCAGATTGTTCTTCATTCATCCCCCAACCTTTGAAGGTATTCATAAGGTTATCGCCACGGCTTTTTAGCCAGTTATTGAGTGCACCACCGTGTTTATCACCATTTTTGGTCATATAGGTCGCATAAGCGGAGATCGCAAAGACGGCAAAATTATTCAGGAAGGGGTAAATGAAAGCGTCTAGTACCCTTAAGCCACGGGTACGCTTCTGTTTGGGTTTGTCAGAGGCAGCCCAATCGGTTGACGGATTGCTATCCGCTCCAGAGGAACTCTGTTGCTGTGTTTCTGACGTATTCTGCATGCAGGAACATTAAACCATGGATTGCAGATTTTTAGTGTTACGGTTATGTGAAGATACCCACTACAATATAGGCTGGAAGCTTAGTTGGACTGAAAGGAACTAGCTCGCCATCGCTTCTAACGTACCTTCGTCAAAATCGGCATTAGTGGCCACTTCTTGCACATCATCCAAGTCATCCAAGGCTTCGATCAATTTCATCGCTGATTCGGAGGCATCGGCATCCAATACGGTGAGGGTTTGGGGCACCCAGCGTAGGCTAGATTCTTCTGCATCGCCAAATTTCTCAACCAAGCCGTCACGCACTGTGCTGAAATCTTCTATCGCGCAGGTGATTTCGTGTCCGTCATCATCTGATTCACAATTCTCTGCACCGGCTTCTAGCGCGGTTTCAAACATCGTGTCCGCATCGCCAGCTTCTGGCAAATAGGTGATCACCCCTTTGCGGTCAAACATAAAGCCAACCGAGCCGCTTTCGCCCATATTGCCATTTTGTTTAGTGAAGGTAGAGCGTACTTCAGCCGCGGTGCGGTTTTTGTTATCGGTCGCGGTTTCGACAATAATTGCGATACCACCGGCGCCGTAGCCTTCGTAGCGGATTTCTTCTAACTGGCCGCCTTCAAGTTCGCCGGAACCTTTTTTGATGGCCGTGTCGATTCTATCATTGGGCATGTTTAGCTTTTTGGCGGTCACAATAGCACCGCGCAAACGTGGGTTCATATTCGGATCCGAGCCTGATCTAGCCGCGATCATAATCTCTTTACTGCAGCGATTGAAAACCTTACCGCGCTTTTTATCCTGCGCACCTTTGCGATGCTTAATATTTGCAAATTTCGAATGGCCTGCCATGAGTATCTTCCGACTAGTGGTTAATGTTTGCAGATATCATAACCTGCCTGTTTCATCTGGCAACTGCTAACTCATAAAGGTTTTTTAACGATTCTGTGTTAGAGTGCCTCTATGAGATGGGTAGATTATATTTTGGGCTGGAATAAAAACTCGCCAACTCCTGACGAGCAAGGCGAGCCGACTACAATAGCGCAGGAATCTAGGCCCATCGCATATTATACCAGCCTGATGCGCCGTAGCGAGATAGCTAACCCTTAATCGCCGAATTTAGAGAAGAAACCGAGCTCTTTAGAAGGCACTTGGGCTACAAAGACCATTGGCCCAAAAGAAACGCTGAAGGCAGGTGGGTTGAAGCGGGGACCTCTCGATTATCAGATGACGAGATAGCCGAATGGCAAGCCAACACTAGTTGGTTGTTGGATGCCAGGATTCATGCGCATGAAGAGCGGTTTAGGCAGTTTTTAAAAAGCTACGATGGTTGGGGACGAGGCAGTCATCATACAACTTATTCTATTGAAGAAATTGAGGAGTATGAAAAGGAGCTAAAAGTGCATAAATTTATGCAGGGAAAATACGATGATAGTGTTGAAAAACTGCTCCATTTTATGAAAAGACATGTCAAACGAGCAGAAGAAGACCCTAACCTTTTTAAGCCCGGTGCGCGTGATAGTTTAGATAGGCTGAAAGTGACCTATGAAAAACTAGATACGTTGCTGGACTTAAAGCAATTGCCGCCCAAGCGTGTCGAAAAGAAAGAATTGAGCAAAGAGCAGTTGGAGCCTCTAAAATCCGAGTATTTTAGGCTCTATGAACATTTGCAAGCCTCAGATGAAGTGCTTAAAAAGATAGAAGAAAAAATTTCTGAAACGATCAAGTTGCTTAACTATAAACTAGATGGCAAGGAAATCGCCCGCCGAGATAGCTTGGGTCCATTGGAAGTTCAAAAATATGAAAAAGAGCAGCAAGATCGTAAGAAGAATTTGGGTTCTCCTAAGACAGATCATGATATGGCGAGAGAATGGGGTTTTCAATTAAGCCATATCCAGCATGCACACGGTTATTACGAAGAATTGGGATCATCTCACGCTGAGGCGCGGCGGCCCGAAATTAACCCGCGTATGGTTGAGATGATGAAGCGGACGTTGGAGTTAAATAAAGATTACGCAGATCGCTATTTGAAGGGTTTCTTCGACACTATGACCGGTGAAGAAAAGATTTCTAATGAGGGTGTTCTGGAAGGACTGGCCGGAATTAAAAAACTAGTTGCTGAGTTTGAGAAAGTGAGTGATATCGGAAAATCTACTCCTACTGCATTCAGGCAATGACCTAACCCACCATGGCTTGTGTCCACCGGGTGAGGAGTTCCTGCCATTCAGGGCGCGGATCAACGGCGAGGGCGTTATTTAAATCGGTAATAGCATCAGGAATTTGGCCGTTACTGCGATGGATATGGGCAAGCGCAACATGCGCGAGGGCAAGGCCTTTATCAATATCGATGGCTTTGTTGAAATCCATCATCGCCATATCATGGTCGCCCATTTGCTGCTGCAATTGCCCGCGATGGAAATGATGAAGCGCTGCATCGTGATGATAGCTTTTATGCCAATTCTGGCCGGCTTCGATTGATTTCTCTAAATCGGCTTGTGCTTGGCGGGTGTCCTGTAGCTCGAGGAACATGAGGGCGCGGTGGTGCCATGCCATGGAATAATCTTTATTCTGCTTGAGCATTTCACTCATGAGACCAATCGCATGCTCGTTATGGCCATGACGCCAGTAGTAAATCGCCGTATCATGTGCTTGCTGATAGGGCAGTAACTCTTCTAAATCACATGGCTTACGGCGAATTTCCGTTTCGCAGGCGACGGCGGTCATCAAATTGCTTTCATATTCGGCCAATTCCATGCCGCGCTGCCATCCGTTTTGCTGCAAAGTGAGCGCCGGTTGGTTATTGTGATCTTGAAAAATTGCCATTTCAATATCAGCTTTGGCTTTTTCTGCCTCGCCCATCGCAAAGAGTAATAAGGCGCGCTGTAAGCAAGCGGCAGAGTGCTCGAAATGGATGATGGAATGGTAACGATACGCCACTTCAATCGCGTGACTGTAAGCTTCCAGTGCTTCGGGTAATTTATTTTGCAGGCGTCGTGCATGGCCAAGTGCATGCCACGCATCGCAATTAGCGGGGTTTTTTTCTAACAATTGCTCAAGTAAATATTCTGCCTGAGTGAACTGTCCTGTTAATACGAGTGCTTTTGCTTCGGACGCTTCAGGGGTTCCATCCGCAATATTGGAAAGACTAAGATCCTCTGCTGTTGACACTTCTGGCTCGACTGCCTGGGGTGTTTCTTCTACTAATTTGTCTTTACCGAACAAGACAGCCTCCTATTTTTAATGCCTCAACATGCGTGGCAAGTCCCGTTTTATCGTCGGTTTCTACATAAGTACCGCACAGGGTCGCCTCACCACTAGCAGGTTGCATTCTACCCCGCCTTTTGTAAAGAAACTGTTTAAGAGGTTCCGTTTTTTCGAAGCCGATTACCGAGTTATAGTCACCGCACATCCCCGCATCGGTCTGATAGGCGGTGCCAGCGGCCATAATATGGGCATCATTGGTCGGAATATGCGTGTGTGTTCCGACGACGAGCGAGACCCTGCCATCCAGATATTGTCCCATTGCCGCTTTTTCGGAAGTCGCTTCGCCATGGAAATCGACGATGATCGCATCGCAATTAGCCCCGATTTTGTAAGGTGCGAGCATTTTATCAGCGCAGGAGAAGGGGTTATCCAACGATAGCTTCATAAAAATCTGCCCCATCAGGTGCAGGACAATGACTTTTTTGCCATTAGGTGTCTTAAATTCCTGTAATCCACGTCCCGGTGTGCTCTGCGGGAAGTTCGCCGCGCGGATCAGATAGGGCTGGGAATCCAGTGCCGGCGTCAGCTTATCCTGATCCCACACATGGTCGCCCGTGGTTACGGCGTGAGCACCGGCTTTCATGAAATCATCGGCGATTTCCGGCGTGCAGCCAAAGCCACCTGCAGAGTTCTCGCCATTGACCACGATAAAGTCAGCTGCATAGTCAGTTTTAATTTGTGGAAGCTGTTCACATAGAGCCTGCCGCCCACTGCGACCCACAACATCGCCAAAGAAAAGGATTTTCATGCAAGAGAGTATAGAGAATTAGTGGTTAAGCGCAATCACCCTATCTAACTGTCTATCATGGGCTTCTGTCGGTAGCATATCGACCTTTTGAAAATCATAAGCGCAGCCGAGGGTGAGGGGAGGGGGTGCGATCGCTGTGAGGGTACGATCATAATAGCCACCGCCATAGCCGAGGCGGTTTCTAGCCTCATCAAAAGCAACGAGCGGCACGAGGATGATATCTGGACAATGCTGCGGACAGTGGCTTAAAGGCTGTTGAATTCCGTAGAGTCCCGATTTTAATTGATCCGTATGATATTCATGAAACGTAAGTGCATCTGGTATCTCAGGGGTGCGCGGCAGTAAGATAGTTTTGCCGGAGTCACGCAAGGCTTCTAATAGTGCCAGCACATCTAGCTCGCCCTGAATAGGCATATAGCCGGCGATGGTTTGGTAGTTTTGTGTAGTTAAAAATTCTAACGCTTTTACGGTCCAAGCCTTAGCATAAGCTTCTTGATCCAGCAGCGATAACGCTTGGCGGCGCTTAAGCATGGTTTGGCGTAATGTCGATTTATCATGTGAAGTCATCATTATGAAGTAAACTTACTATCTCAAGGATAGGCTGGCAAGGCCAGCCCGGCGCTAGCGCCGTAAGCCCTAGTAGCATTTGAACGTCTAATAACGAAAAAGCGAGAGAGGACCACCCTGACCGTGGGCCTTTCTAATCCGCATGCGACCCTGTTAACCAGGTGGGCGCCTTATGATAAAGGCCACGGCCTAAATCAGGGAAAGCTCCCTTACATACGATGTATCGGTCCAAGGGATCTAGCGCCTTCACGCATCGGGCAGTACCTCTCTCACCCTTATATATAAGCATTTCTGCGGATTACTCAAGGTATAGGGCAGCAATGGAACAGGAATTGTCGCGTTACAACTATAAGACAGAAAGGGGTGAAATAATTTACATACGTTAACACAATATTCACATTCATGCGGTAAGATACTTAGATAATGTTTCATGAATTCATACAGCGTTTAACGCCTCACAAAAATCTAGCAGGAAAGTGCGAATGCGCGCTTTTATCTGCTACCCTTAATCCACGTTTTCATAAAACGCAGCAGCAGCTCACGTCGCGCTTTTTGAATGCTTACGTACGCTATATGTTTGATAGCGTGAATCTTGCTAAAGAGATTGAGACGGTGCGTGCGGAAGGCTACGAACAAGTTTCCGGCGTATTGCGTTCGACGATTCGTACCGAAAATGAAGAATTCAAGAATACCGAAACCCCTCTCTATAAGGCGATGATGGATGTGGTGAAGCAACGTGCGCAGGAAGCCTGTGATGAATCGATGCATGAATCGAAACGGAAATCGCATCAATTCAGCCAGCTCTCACAATCCGTGCTGAAAGACCAACGACACAACCTCATGCTTGCGAAAACCATTTTGATGGCGCAACGCAATGGGCAAGATAAAGTGATTGAGGAACTCTCAATGATTCAGCTGGGCATTTCGCCTGCCGATGCATTCGCCGCCAAGTTGCTGCAAGATTCTGATAACTTACAGAATAATGATAATATCGATGTACTTTGCTATGCCTCTTTGGCAGAGGGGATTCGTTCGGTGGCTAATAGTCAGATGAATCACTTCTTTCAGATGCGTCGTTTCGAAAAGGAACGTAATATTAACAGTTTTAACGGCATTAGCAGCGATGAGATTATCGAACAGCTCGAGTTGGATGTATCGTTGGTACTAAAATATGATGCGCTGGTCGAGCTAGAGCAAAAGCAAACGATGCAATTGCATCGTGCGGATCTTTATTTATCCGAACACGATCTTCCGAACTTTCATTAAACCGCCAAACCTTCTAACTTTCCGGCGATGCGTTCGAGTGTATCGGCGATCACTTCTTCGACTTCTTCTTTATCTTGGCTGGACTTGCGGCGTGCATATTGGCGGGCTTCGCGTAGCTCTGCCAATAGCATGAGCGCGGTAATCACCAAACGCATATTTTCGGAGCTGACCGTATCGGCTCGACTGCCAAAACTTTCATCTAATTGAGCGAGGCGACCGGATAAATCTTCCGCGAGCATTTGCAGTTCTGCTTCTTCGCCATCATCACATTGCAGATTATAAGGGCGGCCATGGACATTTAACGTGATGGTACTCATGCGGCATCTTCCATCATTTGGGTGAGCTGTTCTGCCATTTGCGCGAGCTGGGTATCCGTATCCGCGAGTAGAGATTTAAGCTCCGCCGTCTCTTGATGCAGGCGCATATTCTCGGTTTCCAGTAGATCAATTTCAGGATGCTCGCTTACTTGGCTCTGTAAATATTCGAGTTTTTGGGTGACTTGCACGAAGGCGTCATTCAAGCGCGAGGCTGCTGCGTCGACACGGGCATTACCCATAGGGTGGATGGTTGGTTCGTCTTCCATGAGGCCTACCTTAACAGGGAGATTAAAAATCGTAAAGTTTTGGTTGCGAAAAAATGGCGCGGCGCCTAGGTTGCAGGCAATGATAACCCATTCATATGCGATGTTGGTAAAGAGGCAAGCAAGGCTTGTCCGCCAGAAATCTGGCGAAGCTTGCGTGGCATGTGAACGCTCATTTCTTTTGGAACAAAAGAAATGAAGAAAGAAGAGCCTGAAATGACCGCCCAACCTATCGTTTGCGAATTCCCTGATGTTGTCACCCCTAAGAAAATGGCCGATGCAATCCGTGTGTTGGCGATGGATGCGGTGCAGGCAGCAAATTCTGGTCACCCTGGTATGCCGATGGGCATGGCCGATGTGGCAACGGTTCTATTTAGACAATTCTTGAAGTTTGATCCGAAACAGCCCTATTGGCCTGATCGCGATCGCTTCGTACTATCGGCAGGTCATGGCTCGATGCTACAATATGCATTAATGTATCTGACAGGCTATGAAGATATTACGCTAGAGCAAATCAAAAATTTCCGCCAATGGGGTGCAAAAACAGCCGGCCATCCTGAGTTTGGCGAAGCAGCAGGTATTGAAACCACGACAGGACCGCTGGGTCAGGGCGTGGGTAATGCCGTAGGTATGGCGCTGGCTGAGCGTATGCTAAATGCAGAATTTGGTGGTGACTTGGTGGAGCACTTTACTTACGCGATTGCGGGTGATGGTTGCTTGATGGAAGGCATTAGCCAAGAAGCGATTTCGCTTGCAGGTCACTTGGGCTTAAGCAAATTCATCCTACTTTGGGACGATAATAACATTTCGATCGATGGTGAAATCTCACTCTCTGATTCGACCAACCAACTGATGCGTTTTGAAGCGTCTGGTTGGGATACACAAGAGATTGATGGCCATGATGCGGCTGCGATTGCACAAGCGATTGCGAAAGCACAAAAAACGGGCAAGCCAAGCTTGATTGCCTGCAAAACGACGATCGGTTATGGTTCGCCTAATAAAGAAGGCACGTCAGCCACTCATGGTGCGCCACTAGGGGAAGACGAAATCGCGGCAACTCGCGAGAAACTTGGCTGGCTGGTTCCGGAAGCATTCGAAATCCCAGATGAAATTCTACATGAATGGCGCATTGCTGGCACGCGCGGCCAAACCGAATCACACGCGTGGGGTAAACGCCTTGAAGAATCAGGCAAAGAAGCAGAATTCACAAACCGCATCAGTGTTGAACTAACCGATGGTTGGCAGCAAGCGGCGGATGCTTACAAGCGTGCATTGGCACAAGAGCAGCCCAAAGAAGCAACCCGTAAAAGTTCGGCTCGTGCGCTCGAAGCACTGGTGCCGGCACTTCCAGAGCTTGTCGGTGGCTCAGCTGATTTAACAGGCTCCAACCTGACAAAAACAACGGCGATGCAGCCGGTGACGAAAGATGATTATTCCGGTCGTTACCTCTATTGGGGTATCCGCGAGCATGGCATGGCGGCGACCATGAATGGCTTGGCACTGCATGGTGGTTTTGTGCCTTATGGCGGAACCTTCATGGTATTTACCGATTATTGCCGTCCGTCTATCCGCTTGGCGGGCTTGATGAAGCAGCGTGTGATTTATGTGATGACGCATGATTCTATCGGCCTTGGCGAAGATGGTCCAACGCATCAACCAGTTGAGCATCTGCCAAGTTTACGCGCAATGCCAAATGTGAATGTATTCCGTCCGGCGGATGCGACAGAAACTCTAGAATGCTGGGCGCTTTCACTGGCATCAGCTGAGACTCCATCCATTCATTCGTTATCACGCCAAGGTTTGCCATCCGTTCGTACTGAATATACACAAGAGAACCTCTGTGCGAAGGGTGGCTATGTACTTAAAGGCGACGATGATGCTCAAGTAACGCTTATTTCGAGCGGTTCTGAGATTGAGATTGCCTTGAATGCACAAACGCAACTTGCCGATAAAGGCATCACGGCGAAAGTCGTATCACTTCCTTGTTGGGAGCTATTCGAACAGCAACCTGAAAGCTATCGCCAACAAGTGCTTGGCAAAGGCTTACGCGTGGGTATCGAAGCGGCGCTTGGCTTTGGCTGGGATAAATGGCTCGGTGAAGATGGCATTTTCGTCGGCATGAAAGGCTTTGGTGCATCGGCCCCAGCCCCTGAATTGTATAAACAATTTGGCATTACGGCAGAGAATGTGGTCGAGCAAGTTAGCAAAAAGCTTTGATTGATGAGTGATTCGATGATCGAATTACAAGAAGAGCTATCGCACCAAGCGTATGAGATTTCACGCTTGAGTGACGAGCTTTACGCCCAGCAAAAAGAGATTTTGCATTTAAAGCAGCAACTTGGGTCTTTCAAGGAGGCGCTTGAGGGCGGCTCTCACATTAGATCTCAGGCAGAAGAGACTCCTCCTCCTCACTATTAAAACGCGCTGTAACACAATCTTCATTTTATAGGTAATGTTTTGTTCACACTTCATTGGTAAACTTAGCTTAATAAAGAAATTAAGTTTGTAGGAGAACACCAATGTCAGCAATTCAAGATATAGCACAAGAACTAGCTCAGGCTTACCTAGATTATCAAAATGCACCGACTCAGCAAGACTGGGTTGATGCAATGCAGGAGATGGGGCAGAAACTGATTCAGCTAAAGGAAGCCGCTGAAGACCTACACGTCACAAATTATGCAGAGTTAGACTATGGTGCCGATCCAGTGATGACGGCGGCAGAATGGACTGATTTACAATCGTTGCTTTCTGATATTCCTGATCAAGCGAATAATTTGGGTGATGAAGTGACTGATGCGCTCGATGCACTTGGTAGTAGTATTCCGAACGAAGCGATCCCTAACGGATCAGTGGTATCTATTGTGGACGCAATTGAGAATATGCTGGGTCAAATGCAAAGCGATATGAGTAATGCTGACGATCAAGATGAATATTATGATTTAAAAGATTACTGGGAAGGGACGATTGAGAATCAAATTATTGATTTCTTCAATGTTGTATCAGTTAACGGTATTACGATTGATCCGGACGATGTTCTGGCAATTCAGGATATGCTGAATAGCGTAAGTTCTTTTGTAGATGGTGGCCTTATTCAAGGTATTTGGGATGCACTGGGCACTACCGCTCCCACCGTGCTGACGATGCAAGAAGTTATTGATCAGATGGATGCGGCGCAAGCTACTTATGAGGCTGATAATGATGGTGCAGATTTCTTAAGCACTTTCACGAGCCTTGCTTATGACGCTTATGCTGCAGCACAGGATGCCGGTGGAATTTCACCCGCACACCAGGCTGAGTTGTCAAATTTAGTCTCCTATTTAGTGAATGAAGGTTTATTTGATCCGAGCGCTGCTGCGTCTACTCATCCTATTAATGCGATGATTGATGGTTTGCAGTTGACTGTAACAGTCGATCCGACGGTACAAGACCTTATCAATGAGCTGTTTGATGCAAGAGATGCCAATATGTCTGGTAGCAGTGATGATGATTTGATCGATACATTTATCGATCTAGCCGATGATATCATGGCGTTATCTAGCACAATGAATCAAACACAGCAGGGGCAGCTTTCGGATTTATTCACTTATCTTGTGAATGAAACGAGCTTTGACCACCTTAACCCAACAGCCGCTCAGCAGCCTCTTGTAGATATGATTAATGACCTGCAATTGACCATTACCGTTGATACAACTCCGTTAACAGGAGAAGTGCTGGTTATGATGCTTGAAGATGCAATGAGTGGCCACGGTGTTGATGATGATGATACCACGATGCTCAACACATTCTTAGACCTCGCGGATGATCTTCTGGCGGCACAGAATAACCAAACTATCCTGCAAGGAGATTATGACACGATCGCAAATCTCTATTCTTATCTTGTGAATGAAACGAGCTTTGATCACCTTAATCCAACACCGGATCAGCAGATCCTAGTTGATGTGATTAATGATCTGCAATTGAATATTACGGTTACGACTCTTCCTCCGACTCTCCAAGATGACGTAAATAACTTTGTGGACTTAATGGTTAATGCTAGTGCCGTTGATTTAGATAATATCTCACAAGACTTTAATGACTTCCTCGTGGCAAATCCAGATGCTGTAGCGCTTGTAAGCCAAGCCCAGCTAAATGCTATTGACGCAGTAATCGAAGGCTATATCGCCAGTGGTGATTATACGTTGGATGCCAATGGTAATGTAACAAATACATTGGTTGCTGAACTTATCGTAACGCTCAGCCTTGATATTGTGGATCCGAATGCGGTGACGGGGCCTACTCCAGGTGATGATGTTTTGGTTGGTACTGCAGGAAATGATGTTATTGATGCCTTAGCAGGTGATGATGTTGTGAGCGGTCTAGCCGGAGACGATACCCTTAAAGGTGGCGACGGTGATGATCATCTGATGGGTAATGATGATAATGACAACCTCCATGGCGGTGCCGGGAATGATACATTAGAAGGCGGTGAGGGTAACGATACACTTTCCGGCTATATCGGATCAGGTGATGATCCTGCTGAAAACAGTGATGTCATGGATGGCGGTGCCGGTAATGATACTTTCTATGCTGGCTTTGGCGATACAGCATTAACAGGTGGGACGGGCGCTGATAACTTTAACCTGTTCTTTGATCCTGGTTATACCGATACCATTACTGATTATGAATCTGTAGATAGTATTCTTATCGATGGTTTGAGCGGTGTGCAGGTTCTTTCCGTGGATATTACGGATGGTAAGGTTGAGATTACGACAGCAAACGGAACACACACGATCTTGATTAATGGATTACTCGCTGGCGACATCACAGTCGGGGGTGACCCAAGTGATTTGGTAGGGATACCTGGTTTTGTACCACCAGTAGCTAATACGCTAACGCCAGCTGAGATCATTCAACAAGCGATTGATACATTGATTAGCACGAGTGCGTCTGATCCAGATGGTATTGTTAACGGCCTTAGCGGTGTTGAAATAATGGCGCAAATTGCTGCTATTTCGGATGCGCTTTCTCAGGTAACGGGTGGTGTGTCTGGTTTAGATGCACAGCTACAAGTAGATCTAATAGACGCAGTTCAGACGCTAGATGCAAACGACTTCACAGCGGATGTGATTGATGATGCAGTAGATGCATTGATTGCGGCTTACTTCCCTAATTTAGGCAATACGAGTGTCACGCCAACAGACGGTGATGATGATTTAGACGGCACTTCAGGAGACGATGTTATTGATGGTCTTGACGGAGATGATACGATCGACGGTGGTGACGGTAACGACACGATCGATGGTGGTGACGGTAACGATGTGATTGCTGGCGGTGCCGGTGATGATGTCATTGATGGTGGCGCTGACGCTGATACGATCAATGGCGGCGACGGTGACGACACGATCGACGGTGGCGATGGCGATGATGTCATCACGGATGGCACGGGTAATGATGTGTTAACCGGTGGTTCTGGAAACGACATCTTCAACCTAACATTAGAGCCAGGCGCTAATGATACCATTACAGATTGGGAATCTGGCGAACAAGTGACGGTGACGAATCCAAATGGTTTCTCTATTACCGGCCACACCGTTACGATTAACGGAGCAGATGCAGTGATTACACTGACGACCGCTTCAGGTGATTATACGTTCACGCTAGAAAATGTGAACCTAACGGAAGCAGAAGTGAATGCGCTCCTAGATAATGATACCATTGATATTGCAGGTTATCAGCCATCTACCGGTTCAAACTCGACAGGTGTGACTGCATTGATTGATGATCTCGAATTCGCTATCAATCAGTGGGAGTCTGGTGATTTTGTACTAGGTGAGGCTAACATTATTAATGCGCTGGCTGCTTTACAGGATACCATTACTCAATTCGCAACGGATCCAAGTCAAAATAGCATGAGCTACGGTGATTACACTAACTTGGTGGATGCATTGAACTCGATCGATCTTAGTAACTTTGAAAGTGCTCAGCTTGAACTTGATATTGACGAAGCGCTTGATAATTTAGGGCAAAGCTACACTGCTGGTGTTGATACAAGTAACCCTGATTATGACGGTTCTATTGCCGCGCAGATCGCTGATCTAATTCAGCAGATTGACGAGCAAGCGGATAATAATGATCCACAGGATGTGCGTGACTTAAGCATTGATCTTCACACCTTAATAACGGCTGAAGGCCAAACGCTAACGCAAGATCAATTAGATGCGCTAGAAGCTAGCTTTAAGAAGCTAGTGGATGACGGTTACGATCTACAAGGTGCAGATCCAAAAGGTCTCAATGGCGTGATTCAAGATCTTGGTCTTAATATGTCTGACATCATCGACACAAGTGGTAATGGCGCTCCGGATGACACGGTTGAGAAACTGGTTGAAGATCTGGCTGAAGCATTTGAGATGCTACAAGATGGCACCCTGAATCCAGTGGTACAGGCAGCGTTCCAGCAGATATTTGATGATGTGCTCGGCGAGCTAGAAGATGTGTTCCAGTATGGTGACGTATCAGTTGATGCCGGTTTGGAAGCGGATCTTATCGGGCTTCTAGGACAGATTAATAACTCTCCACTCACCCTTGGTAATGCGACGGTTGATAGCGTGTTAATGCAGTTAAATGGCAGCCCATCGTCAAATGTATCAGATCTGGCAGTTGATTTAGCGGATCTTGCACAACAATTCTTGAATACGACAGACTCTACCGCTCAAACGCAGATTGAGTCTAGTATTCAGGCGAAGTTAAACCTATTAACCAAGCTTGTTAGCTATGAAGATCTAACGATTGATGCAGGTTCATTAACGTCATTGATTGATGGTCTACATGACCTGAACAACCTTGATATGGGTGTTGCAGATTCAGTTGATGAGCTGCTGACGGAACTCGGTGAAGATCCTGACTATGCGGATAGTGGACAAGGCACGGATGTGACTTTGGTTGCACCGCAAACCATGGCAGATGCTTTGACGGCACTCCAAGATGCGTTTGATGTTTACCAGAACCCACAAAACCAGGGTTCGCAAACAGCAGCTGAAGCTGAAATTGGTCAGCTAGTGGGCTCTCTGGCAAATGCCCTACAGTTCGGTGAAGTTGATTTTGCAGATGTTTCGGTTCTTGAAGCGTTAGTGAATCAAATTGATGCGGCGAATTTAGCGTCACCGATTGATAATGCAGTTGAAGGACTTTCACAGTTGCTCAGCGGACAAAACACACAGAGCCTATCTGATTTAGTTTCTCACATTCAGTCGATGGCAAGTGATTTTGTAGCGGCGAGTACGTCAGATGACAAAGCGGCAATTGAAGAAGCCTTAGAAGGCGACCTTCAGGCATTAGCAGACATCTTGACCTATACGGATGTAAATATTGATGCAGGGGTAATGACAAGTATTCAAGAAGCATTAGGTCAAGTGGATAACTTAGATCTAATAGGCCTTGAAGGCGCAGTGCATGGTCTCTTGACTGCGACAGGTGCAAATGTTGGTGGTAGTGGTAGCAATAACAATGGTAACAATGGTAACAATGGTAACAACGGTACCACGGCATTAGACCTTGCCATTGAAGCCCTTGTGGTTGGTATTGAGATTGCAATGGATGAAGATTCGTTAGATGATTTGACGCTAGCGTTGACTGATCTGTTAATTGCAAATCCTGGAACGAGCGCAACAGCTGCTCAAGCCGGTCGTATCGATATCAAATTGGAAACGCTTCTTAACCTCGATATATTGGTTCTGAATCCTTCTGGTGAGTTTGATAATGGAAAAATTCAAGGCATAGTGGATGAGCTGAACTTAGATATCGTGGATCCAAACGCAACAACGGGTAATGGTAACTTTAATACTGACTTGGCCGGACTTCTGGCAGACCTGGCGGGCTTGCAAGGATCTTGGGATGGTCTACCTGATGCTGATCAGCATCTTATGGAACCCCTGATTACCAACGCGGTGGCGGCTATCAAAGCGATTGTTGATAGTGGTGATTATGAAGTTTCTACCCAAGAGCAGAGTATTATTGATGCGCTAAATGGAATTGATAATAAAGATTACGATCTTGATTTGTTGGAAGATATGATCAACACCACCTTAACGACTCTGGGTGAAAATCCATCTGCAACCATGGATTCAAGTGGTAACGGTAACGGCAACGGTAACGGCAATAATACGAATATCGCCGATCTGTTGAGCCAGCTCGATGGCGCGATCCAAGGTTTCACTACTGCATTGAGTGCGAAAAACTCAACCGCAGGTGATGCTGCTGAGGTTGAGGTTCTTGCGAAGCTTAACCAAATAGACTTGAGCACCTTAACAGCTGCACAGAAGGCTGATGTATTGGCAGCACTAGAACTGCAGGATGATGTAAACTTCCGCAGTGATGCTGAAGTGATAATCAACGATCTTCTAGATGCATTGGGTGCAACGGATATTTCAGCCGTGAATACATTTGATCCGTATATCGTAGAATCGATTAAAGATATCGTGACATTGATTAAATCGATTATCGATACTCAAGGTTCACAAGCACAGCAAGACGCGTTTGATGATATCGTAACGCTTCTGACTGACTTAGGAGTTCTTGAGCCTGGGTTCCTCACGATTGAAGGTGACATGCAGAACATGGAGCTAGATAGCTTTATGACAGATCCTTCGGATGTGAAACTGGATGTTGATTCAGTTGAAGCGAGGATTGATGATGCAGCTGATTCGATCAGCGCTGTGAAGATAGCGATGATGAATTCTGACGTATCGGCAGTCAAAGTGGCTGAAGATGCGATCGATGTCGCGGAAGTTCATGCAGATTGTGTTGAGTTAGACATTGATGCCGATGATGGCCTAATCTAATTCATTCACTTATGATGATTAAAAAGGGGAGGAGCTTTGCGGCTCCTCTTTTTTTATCTACTTGGCCAGGAGTGGGTAGAACTCTTTATGTTTGCGAATCCAGGCGGCGGCGTAGCTGCAAACGGGCGTTACTTTTTGGTCTTCTGCTCTCAGCTTTTCTAGCATGCCTTGCATGAGTTTACCGGCAGCGCCTGTGCCACGTAATGCTAGGGGTGCTTCGACATGAGTGATGAAGAGAACATCATTATCGGCACGATAATCTGCAAAGGCGGTATGCCCATCAATCGTTAGTTCAAACCGACTCGCTTGCACGTTATGAGTCACGATGGAGTCCATATTTAGAAAGGATTCGGCGGTGGCGGTGGAAGTGCCTGCAAAGGTGACGTTGGAATGGGTGCAATGTAATAACCGCCCCCTGTTTGAGGCATCAATGGTGCTCGGACCTGCGGCATAGCCGGTGCTACAGGCGGTGCCGGTATGGCCCCTGGGATAGGTTGGTAAGTGGCTTGCGGGGTGGCAGGAATGATCTGTACTTCCGCTGGGCTTGCTGCAGGGGTTTGACCCTCTGGCGCTTGCGGTGCACCCGTTGCTGCAGCGGCGGCCTGTGATGGAATCGGCTGTTGCAAACCATAAGGGCGTGGTTGTTGGCGCATCATTTGTTGCTGTTGAGCGTAATATTGTTGCTGCTGCTGATACTGCTGCTGGTATTGTTGTTGATATTGCTGTGCGGCTGCTGGATTAGCTATTCCTGTGTTCGCGTAATAACCGTAAGGGGCCGCGTAAGGGGAAGCGGCTTGGCGTTGTTGCTGTTGTCCCGGACGTTGTTGCATTCCGCCTCGGCGGGCGTTTTTAGAGGATTTCTGAGCTTCCATGTCGGACTCGGCCATATATTGGCCTGTAAAGTATCCGGCCCCAAACCCAACGGTAAAGGAGATAACCTCGGCACAGCCAGAGAGTAATAGCGGTAAAACCGCCAAGATCAGAAAATGTCTAAATTTATTGCGCATACTAAAGAGCAGCATAGGCAATAAAGGTAGGTGGGCTCAACTTATCCACAGTTTATGCGGCAGTTTTAACGCCTTTTTCATCGAGTAGTGTCTGTAATTCACCGGATTCATACATTTCGCGTACGATATCGCATCCACCGACGAACTCACCTTTAATGTAAAGCTGCGGAATGGTCGGCCAGTCAGAGAAGTTCTTGATTTCTTCGCGCAATGCAGCATCCGCCAACACATTGCGATCCAAGAACTCGACACCGACGCGTTCTAAAACCGAGGCAACCACCGATGAAAAACCACATTGAGGGATCTTTCGGCTACCCTTCATAAAGAGGACCACATCATTTTCGGCGATATCAGTTTTGATTTGTTCAATAGTTTCAGACATGGTTTTCTCTCCTTGAGCGTAGATTAGACGGATAAGTCAGCAAGGCTGACTCCCCAGATTTCGGGTGTCATTTTATTCAGGTAATAAGGTCTTCACTTGTAAGGCATGTAAGGTGCTATCCATGGCGCCATTGAGCGCATTAAATACCATCTTATGTTGAATCACACGGCTTTTGCCACGGAACTGTTCGCTCGTGACAATGACAGAATAGTGATCATTATCGCCGGCAAGGTCGGTTAATTCTACTTTTCCGTCTGGAAAAGTGGCGTCAAGTAGCGCTTCAATTTCATGTGCGTGCATAGGCATAAGCAATATGTAGTGCGCTAGATTACAAAATCAACGTTTTGTTAGGATTTAGCTGTTAGAGTCTTCTTTATGGATATCGGACAAATGGAACCGACCGTGAAGGTCATTGCGATGCCGCAAGACACCAACCATGATGGTGATGTGTTTGGCGGGTGGATTGTGAGTCAGATGGATTTGGCGGGTTCGGTGCAAGCGCGTCGTACGGCGCGTAATCAGATTGTGACGATTGCGATGGAGAATATCAAATTTCACAAACCCGTGTTTGTCGGCGATCTCTTAGAGTGTTTTTGCCGCGTCACGCAAATTGGTATTAGCAGTATTACCATCGAAGTCGATGCCCGCGTCGAACGGTTGATGAGTGGGAAAGTTGAGAAAGTCACCCAAGGTTCGTTCGTGTATGTGGCGATTGATAAAAACCGCAAGCCCATTCCCGTGAGTTTGCGCGAAGATAAAGCGAACCACAAAAAATGAGGGCGACTCTCTCATAAATGAGGAAGTCGCCCAGGGTGGTTAAATGGTTTCTAAGCTTCAAAACTCTGCAGGTTCGCGCCCGAAGAGGTGCTGAAAGCAAGCGAGGTAGTCAACGGTGTAGTCAACTCTCTTGTATGGATTCAGATATCCCTCCCAGCTGACGGAACCAATTCCATCTCGAAGACTGGTTGTCAGATGTAAGCCAATCGCATCAAGCCGTTGACAGAGGCTCAAATATTCGAATTGGTTAAGTTGTGTTGCAGTCCCTGTGACAAAGCTGTCTGCACCAATGCGGTGGCTAAGAGGTGCGTTAGAATAACTCATAAAAAATGTTTTACAGTAGAAGAATTCAACATGCAGGATGCATGGAGAGTTTTCCCAAAAAAAGGTGAGAATTGAAAATATAATGCTGTGTGCATTATTAGAAACAGTTCTCTCGTCCTTAGTACGTACACTAAAAAATATAAGTGATGATGATTGACTAAATAAATTTAGTGTACGTGCTAATTGGACGAAGGAACAACTTCATTATAGGTGAAAATACAGGTTTTCTGTGTGAAGGTTTTGTTAAAATGGGCCTTAAATTTCACGAAATATAGCGATTTTCTAAGGAAAATCCAAATTGGCTGGATGAGAGTTGAAAATTCTCGAAAATAGTTTGGCAACTAAAAACCAGTAATTTCAGTCACAAAAGAGCATTCGTAAATAAAAAATGAAGATTTATCACAAAAAGTGCGATTTCATGCTTGACCCCTGACGGCTGTCTGCGTATAACACACCTCCGCTGCACAGGGCACTGAGCCCCAACAAACAGCGAATGTTATTTGATATCGTAAAGCAATTGAGCGCAGGAGATGATATGCTATTCAACTCTTCGGTTTACCGAAAAGTTGACATATACACAGCATATTATGTTCTTGCACAATAACACACCATGTTATGTGGTACCACTGACCGTAAGATCCCTTTGGGCAAGCGGTGGTATAATATAGTATGTGCGTGTAACCATAAATTCTTGAATAATTAGTAATTATTCGAACACAACGAACCATATAATTTATTATGTAGTTCGCTAGTATATTTGAGTGTTTCACAAAATTCATGTGAAACAAACAAAGGATTCAAACATGAGAGTTTGATCCTGGCTCAGAACGAACGCTGGCGGCAGGCTTAATACATGCAAGTCGAACGAGAACGGGACTTCGGTCCTTATTATAGTGGCGCACGGGTGAGTAACGCGTGGGAATGTACCAAGAAGTAAGGGATAACAGTTAGAAATGACTGCTAATACCTTATAATGACTCCGGTCTAAAGATTTATCGCTTCTTGATCAGCCCGCGTTGGATTAGTTTGTTGGTGGGGTAATGGCCTACCAAGACTACGATCTATAGCTGGTCTGAGAGGATGATCAGCCACACTGGAACTGAGACACGGTCCAGACTCCTACGGGAGGCAGCAGTAGGGAATATTGGACAATGGGCGAAAGCCTGATCCAGCCATGCCGCGTGAGTGATGAAGGCCTTAGGGTTGTAAAACTCTTTCATTGGTGAAGATAATGACGGTAACCAAAGAAGAAGCCCCGGCTAACTTCGTGCCAGCAGCCGCGGTAATACGAAGGGACCTAGCGTAGTTCGGAATTACTGGGCTTAAAGAGTTCGTAGGTGGTTGAAAAAGTTAGTGGTGAAATCCCAGAGCTTAACTCTGGAACTGCCATTAAAACTTTTCAGCTAGAGTATGATAGAGGAAAGCAGAATTTCTAGTGTAGAGGTGAAATTCGTAGATATTAGAAAGAATACCAATTGCGAAGGCAGCTTTCTGGATCATTACTGACACTGAGGAACGAAAGCATGGGTAGCGAAGAGGATTAGATACCCTCGTAGTCCATGCCGTAAACGATGTGTGTTAGACGTTGGAAATTTATTTTCAGTGTCGCAGGGAAACCGATAAACACACCGCCTGGGGAGTACGACCGCAAGGTTAAAACTCAAATGAATTGACGGGGACCCGCACAAGCGGTGGATTATGTGGATTAATTCGATGCAACGCGAAAAACCTTACCTACCCTTGACATGTATCGAAGCCCGCAGAAAAGCGGGGGTGCCCGAAAGGGAACGATAACACAGGTGCTGCATGGCTGTCGTCAGCTCGTGTCGTGAGATGTTGGGTTAAGTCCCGCAACGAGCGCAACCCTTGTCATTAATTGCCATCATTTAGTTGGGCACTTTAATGAGACTGCCGGTGACAAACCGGAGGAAGGTGGGGATGACGTCAAGTCCTCATGGCCCTTATGGGTAGGGCTTCACACGTAATACAATGGCGCGTACAGAGGGTTGCCAACCCGCGAGGGGGAGCTAATCTCAGAAAGCGCGTCGTAGTCCGGATCGGAGTCTGCAACTCGACTCCGTGAAGTCGGAATCGCTAGTAATCGCGGATCAGAATGTCGCGGTGAATACGTTCCCGGGTCTTGTACACACCGCCCGTCACACCATGGG